>JANNXP010000182.1:0-4465 GCA_031409615.1 Haliea sp.
CTTGTGAATAGAGAACTCGCCGATACCGGTGAACACGCCGGGGTAGGTCTGCAATACACGGCGGATATGGTCGGCGGCATACATGTCAGCCGGGTTGAAGCCGATGATCATCGGTTCGAAGCGCGCCTGCTGCGCGGGTGACAGCTTGCGATACTGCTCGGCGATGGCGGCATCGCTGAAAGAGTAGTAATAGAGGTCGGTGTCGGAATCGAGGTAATACGTGGGCGCGACCTTGCCGGTCACGCGGTCGGACCAGTGCATTTGCAGCGGTATGCCAAACAGCGCGGAGCGCCCCACCCTGTCACCTACCGCTTCCAGGTATTGCCGTGCGGTGAGACCCTCCTGCACATAGTTGGTCAGGTGGACGTGGCTGTCGTAGTACTCCTGGGCTTCGTCGGCGCTTGCCGGTAACGACAAGGCCAACACAGCGGCCGCGAGAATCATGCGCGGGCGGCAGTGCTTCATGGTGAACTTTCCGCGATTGAAACTGGGCATGCGATACACTCCGACGGCTAAAACCTCAGCTCGATATTGGTATTTAATGCCGTCCCGTCTCCACCCACCAGATACGGGGCGCTGGAGTTGCCGACAGCAGAATCGTTGGTATACAGAAGCTCACCGTTGACGCGTAGCGACCTGGTCCGCAGGGGGAACCAGTTCACGCCTACAGCGGTGTCCCAGGGGTTGCCATACTCGCCGAATATTTTGGAACTGGCGATGTAGCCCTGCAACGTCTTCGGCATCAACATATAACCCGCTTGCATTTCGAACCCGTAGTCATACAGGTCGTCTACCGGAACCTCGCCCTGCGTCTTGAACGAGTCCAGCCAGCGGGAGTAATACGCGGCTGATAAGTCAAAACCCTGGTACTTGAGCCCGGCATCAGCCGACACCATCTGGTAGGTCGCGCGCTCGATACCTCCGGCTGTCGCGAAGGCGCCTGGCAGAAACAGGCGGGTGCCGTCAGACAGCCGAATCTGCGAGTTATTGACATCTTCGGTACCCGGCTGGCTCTGGCGGTCCTCGCGACTGTAGGTTGCCGACAAGCCCAGTTGGGTGGCCAGCTGCTCATGCATCTCAAAGTCTCCCCACCCGCCATTGGGTCCGAACTCGCCGGTGGTGGGCTGCCACTGTATGCGGCCGGACCAGGTATCGAGGTCACCGTCCAACTTGGCAGCGTTGACGCCCAACTGGGACAGGTTGTTGCCCAGCATCACCTTGTAGGTAAGCCCTTTGTCGAGCTCCCCTGCGCTCCAGATTCCGGTGGTATAACTGGGCCGGAAAAACTCGTCAGCCATGGTGCGCATATCCACCTTGTTAAAGTAGGGGAAGGTACCGTAAAGGCTGCGCGTACCCGGCAGTCCGTCGATTCCCACGCCCACATCCACGGCCTTGTTGAAGCGGTATTTGAAGTTCCCCGCCACCACCACTTGCGCGCCGTCGCCCTGGCTGGTGTTGTTCGTCCAGGTATAGAGCAAATAGCGCAGGTTAGGGTCGTATACCCAGCCGTTGAAGGTCAGATTCACCTTGTTAAACTGAAAATCGTTGCGCAGGTCCAGATCAAAGTCGCGACCGAAACTGTCGGTGTAGGATTTGTCCAGTGCGTTCTGGTTCAGGTAGCGCGTATACGTCCACGCGCTGAAGTTGAGGCTGCCCAAAGGCGTGTTAGCAATCTCGAAACCCGGTCCACCGGGCCGAAAACGGCCGATATACCCCTTGTCATCGCTTGATTTCTGCTGCGCGGCCGCGGGCGCTGCAGTGGCCGTCGCGGCCACCGTTGTTTCTGTCACAGGTGCTGCCGTCACGAGTGTTGTCGTCACGGGTTGCTGCAACTGTTGGTTGGCCACTGCCGGCTGACCGAGCCGCTGCTCCAGTTCCTGAATGCGCGCGTCCTTAGCGTCCAGTTGCTCCTCGAGCTTGCGCTGGTTCTGTTCAAGGGCGGCTAGGCGTTCGAGGATGGCGCGTTCAGTCTGGGTAGCGGCCGCTACCGGTCCGCCGTAGAGTGAAGATCCCGCACAAACCAGCAGGATGGCGAGAAAACGGGGGGGGAGCCATCGCATGGGGAGCCACCTGAATGAACGCTGAATAGGTTCGTTGGTGGACACACTACGAGAAATCCAATGCCAAACCAAGTGCAAAGCACAATTAAATGCGTGCTCGTCTAAATGCGTGCTCGTCAACGGGTGCTAGATGAATGAAGAACGCGCTTGCCAGTGTCACCGGCATGAGCTATAAACAATGGCCTCAAATCGACAGTTCCAGAACTCACTACTCTCAGCCACCTCCGCAGGTTCGGGCGGAAAAGTTCGTATACCAGTGTTATTCGGAGAAATCATTATGAGACCTGTGTTACTCACAAGAACAGCGTTGCTGGCGGTGGTATGTTGCTTCACCACAGGCCTGCAAGCCGCCGCACCCATTAATAAGGCGGACCTCGATGCAGCACTCACCACCAACACCCGTACATTGCAGGAAGCAGAGATCCAAGCCGCACTGAATGCCGCCTACACCAAATACAAGTCCCTGCAGGAGGGCGCCAACGCCGACTATATTCCCGCACTGGCCAAGGTGGACTCAAATATATACGGCATCGCACTCGTAACACCTGACGGCAAAGTCTACACCGCGGGTGATGTCAAATCGGAAGTGTCCATCCAGTCCATCTCCAAGGTCTTTACCATGGCGCTGGTGATGGAGGAACTGGGACCGGAGGCCCTGTTGAACAACATGGGTGTTGATGCCACCGGCGAGGTCTTCAATTCTATTGTCGCCATCGAGCAGTACAAAGGCGCCGAGATGAACCCGCTGGTCAACCCTGGTGCGATTGCCTCTACCAGCATGGTCTCGGGCGATTCACGGGAGCAGATCTGGAACAAGATCCTCAGCACGTATGGCGAGTTTGCCGGGCGCACGCTGTCGGTCAATGAGGAGGTTTTTAAATCCGAGGCGGACACCAATCAGCGCAACCAGGCCATCGGCAAGCTTATGTATGCCTATGGGCGTATCAAGGATAACCCCGACCAGGCGACAGACATTTATACCGAGCAGTGTTCGGTCAATGTAAACGCCCGCGACCTGGCGATAATGGCTGCCACCTTGGCCACTGGCGGCCTCAATCCGGTGACGGGAAAACAGGTCATGCGCAATGAATATGTCCCTGAAGTGCTCGCGGTAATGGCCACTGCAGGACTTTACGATGACTCCGGCAAGTGGCTTTATGCCACTGGATTGCCCGCCAAGAGCGGTGTCGGCGGCGGTATTATCGCAGTATCCCCGGGCCGCTTTGGCATTGCAGTTATCTCTCCACCACTGGATGCTGCGGGCAACAGCGTGCGGGCGCAAAAGGCGATAGCGGATATTTCCAACGCGCTTGGCGGCAATCCCTATACCGTGACACAGGCCAAGTAGCGCTAGCGCTATCACTTCGAGGACAACAGCATGATCGCATGTAAAAAAACCCTCCTACCGGTTGCGATTCTCTGGGCATCGTGCGTGCTCAATGTCGAGGCGGCCACGGATGCCGCAAGAATTGCGGCGCTGGAAGCGCAATTGCAACAGCAACAGGCCGCGATGCAGCAACAGCAGCGCATGATGGAGACCATGAGCGCCGAGTTGCAGAAACTCAAAGCCAGTGAACAGGTAGCGACCACGCCTGTCGCTCCGGCGACCGCCAGTGCAACGACCAGTACGTCCATTGCAGCTGCGACCGGCACGAGTGCCGAGAAAAAGCTTTCCATGACGGTGTATGGCTTCGCCCAGGCGGATTCCATTTATGATTTCAAACGCGTGGACCCGGACTGGGAGGATACCTTGCGCGTGACCACGATTCCGACGCAGAGTGGCGCCTTCGGCAATGATGGCCAATTTCTATTTAGTGTGCGCCAGTCACGGCTGGGCGTGAAAGGGGATTATGGCAAAGACATCACCTATCAGCTGGACGCCGAATTGTTCGGGGTGGGGGGTGACCAGGGCCAGACAACGTTCCGGCTGCGCCAGGCTTGGGCGACCTATAAGGACTTCGGCATGGGCCAGACCTGGTCGAACTTCATGGACATCGATATCTTCCCCAACACCATCGATTACTGGGGCCCCACCGGCATGGTGTTCTATCGCAACCAGCAGGCGCGCTACACCTTCCCTATGGGCGTAAATGAGTTTGCAGTGAGTCTGGAGAATCCCGACACGGCGTTGACCGTGGGGCAATTTCGGGATGTCCAGGATTGTGGTATTCCCAACGCACCACCCGATTGTGCGTCGGTGGATTCCACAGCGGAGGAAGTCTTCCAGGCGTATAACGACGTGCCTGACCTCACCGGCCGCTATCGCCAGAACGGCGACTTCGGGCATTTTCAGGTGGCGGGCATTGCACGCAAACTCGGCTATGAACGGCTCGATAACGGTGACAAGGATTACGAGCTGGGCTGGGGTGTGAACACTAGCGCCGGCCTTAAAACCTGGGGCGCCG
>JANNXP010000183.1:0-38058 GCA_031409615.1 Haliea sp.
CACAGCACGGGAGGTCACAGGGAAAAAGGGTTCAGAGCCCTTTGCTCTATTTAATTGCAGTTCTGTGTATCCGGCAGGTACGGTTGGTGAAGGGCTCTCTTGCTCAGAAGGCTGAGAAATTCGCCGAGATGCCTGCACCAACCGTACCCGCCTTCTCAACTCGCTCGAGTAGCTCGATATGAGGACAGGTTGGTAAGGCCTCCCACGGCGAATATCTTAGCCTTCTGAGCGGTGGACGGCCTTGCCAACCTGGCCGACGCAAGCAAACCGGATTGGATAATGCGGATTATGGGTGGCCCACCATCCACTGATCGGTTACCGCTGCTGCGGGACAACAGGCGCTGTTGACCACGGCATTGCTACTTCAAGCTCCGCCGCCGTGCGCAACAGCAAGTCCTCGCGATGCGCTGCAGCCACCAACTGCACCCCGATCGGCAAGCCGGTGCTGTCCATGTGCACAGGCAGAGAAATCGCGGGCTGTCCCGTAATATTGAATGCGGCGACAAAGGGTACGATTTGGGATGAGCGAATCAGGCCCGCCAACGCATTGTTGGCGTCATGGAATTGTCCCAGCAGCGGCGGTGGCTCAGGCATGGTGGGCGTGAGCAGCAGATCGAAGCCGTCAGCGGACCAGAAGCTCGCCATCTCGCGCGTGCCCCGGTGAAAGAACTCTATAGCGTTAAAATAAGCGAGGCCGGTCGTCGATCGACCCGGCTCGGCAATGAGCCAGGTGCCGGGTTCGACATCGTCCTCGGTCAGCGGGCGACCAATCATGGTACCTGCCCGATCAAGTTCGGCAGCGGTCCACACGCCATAGGCTGTCATGAAGTGCGCCATGGTATTGTCGAAAAACGCCGGCGAATTCCAGACCGCGGGGCGAGCTTCCTCGACGTGATGCCCCAGCGACTCCAGGTGTTTAGCCGTCGCTTGCACCGCGGTGGCGCACGCGGGTGACGTGATACAGGACGCATCCCCGGATGCGAGTGTGAACCCTATGCGCAGCCGCGGGCCGCCGGGCGAGAGCAACTCCTGCGGGTAGGGCCGCAGCGGCAGTGGTGCCGTGTAGGGATCGCCGGGCATTTCTCCCTGAATGGCCTGCAACACCGCAGCGCAGTCGCGCACGGTACGGGTCAGGGCCATGCGCGCTACGAGTCCACCCCAGGCTTCGCCCGCTTCGGGTCCCAGCGAGTGCCGACCGCGCGTGGGTTTGAGCCCGACCAGACCGCACGCCGAAGCCGGTATACGAATGGATCCGCCGCCATCACCGGCATGGGCCATCGGCACGAAACCTGCGGCCACCGCCGCCGCTGACCCACCGCTGGAGCCGCCCGTTGAGTGCCCGAGGTTCCAGGGGTTGCGCGTTGGACCTTTATCCAGCGGCTCAGTCGTGGGCATCAGACCGAACTCCGGCGTATTGGTGCGGCCCAGGATCACCAGTCCGGCCCGGCGGAATCGGGTGGTGAGGTGACTGTCGGTGGGCGCAATGTAACCCGCCTGCGCCAATGCGCGATTGCCAGCGTGATACGGATCGCCCGCCGAATACCCGTCGAGGTCTTTCAGCAGGAATGGCACACCGCGGAAGGGGCCATCGGGCAGTGCGCCCCGGGCTTCCTCCCGCGCTTTTTCAAAACGCGGGTGAATGACGGCATTGAGTGCCGGGTTCCCGCGCTCGATGCGGGCAATTGCTGCGTCGACCAACTCCAGGGCGGAGACTTCGCCACTGCGCACCAGGGCAGCTTGTGCCGTGGCATCGAGCGACGCAAACTCGTCGATAGGTGACTGTTCAGTGTTCGTCATTTAGTAGTGACCACCGCCCTGCCCCCGCTGCCAAATCTTGAGAAAACTTCTTTCCAGCGCCGCCTCGGCGGCAAAGCCCAGTTTCTCCTGCCAGTTCCTTTTGTGTACAAATCGTACTTCAAACACATCCCAGTCGGGCAGCCTTGACTGCACGAAGGCATCGCTGGTTTGCAGTTCATCGATCAGCCCCTCCTCCAACGCGTTTTGCCCATACCAGACTTCGCCGGTGGCGACTTTGGCAATGTCCAGCGCAGGACGATTGGCACTGACAAAGCTCTTGAACAGGTCGTGGGTCTCCTCCAACTCTTCCACAAATTTTTCCCTGCCCTTGTCCGTGTTTTCGCCGAACATGGTGAGAGTGCGCTTGTATTCGCCGGCGGTGAGCAGCTCGAAATCGACATTGTTTTTCTGTAACAGTCGGTGGAAGTTGGGCAGCTGGGCGATCACGCCGATGGAGCCGAGCACCGCAAAAGGCGCGGCAATGATGCGGTCGGCTACGCAGGCCATCATGTAGCCGCCGCTGGCTGCTACCTTATCGACTGCAACAATGAGTGGGATACCGGCATGTCTAATTCTTTGTAGCTGGCTGGCTGCCAAGCCATAGCTATGAACCATTCCCCCAGGGCTTTCGAGGTTGACCAACACTTCATCGCCGGTCACGATCTGGGGAATGATGGCGGAGATCTCCTCGCGTAGATTGTCGGCGGCGCTGGCTCGTATATCTCCATCGAAATGGAGTATATAGAGGCGCTTGCGACGATCTTCAGGTGCCGTATCTATACCTTTCTTGAGCTTCTTTTTTGCTTGCTTGGCTTTGAGCTTGTCGTCCTTCTTCGCTGCTTTCTTTTGCAACTTCAAAACCTCGGGGTCATCGATGACATCGCGCATGGCTTCGCCAATGTCACAATATTTCTCATTGAGGTCCCGTATCTCGATGTGACCTTCGTGTTGATCTGCGCGGTTCCGTTGACCCAGCGCCACCAAACCAGTGACCAGAATCAGGGTCGCAGCAACAAAAGTGACTGCCTGGGCCAGAAATAGCCCGTATTCATAGATAAATTCCAAAGGTGTACTCCAACTAAGTTACTGCAAGGATTGGATGAAGTGTTGTATCAGTTGCCCGGAAATCGAGGACGGCGGCGGAGTCATGGGCAGGTCACTGTAGTGGAACCAGCGCGCGTCGGCAATCTCGACGAGGTCACAGACGATCTCGCCACCGGCATACTCGGCGAAAAAGCCCAGCATCAACTGGTTGGGAAATGGCCATGACTGTGACTGGAAATAGCGCAAGTTGGCCACCTCCACCCCTACCTCTTCGCGCACTTCGCGCGCCAATGTCTCTTCGGCGGTTTCACCGGCTTCGATAAAGCCCGCCAGCGTGCTGTACATCGGTTGGGGGAAATTGGCATTGCGTGCCAGCAACAGCTCTTCACCGCGCGTTACCAGCACAATTACGCAGGGCGCAATACGCGGGTAATTGATAACCCGGCAGGGGTCGCAGCGCATACACCTTTCCTGCACATCCACCCGCATGGGGTTCCCGCAGCGACCACAAAATTGGTGATCGCGTTCCCAGTCCAGCAGTTGCGAGGCGCGGCCTGCCAGGGCAAACAACTGCTCATCCACCCGGCCCAGAATATGATACAGACTGCCCTTCTGGTACCGCATCGGGTCGGGCTGGTCCACGGCGTCTATTTCCAGCACATAGCAAGGTTGATTCTGCCAGTAGCCCAAAAACTGCCGCCGCAGCTCGGTCCACCCGCCTTGTCGCAGCTGCTCACTGGCGATCAGGCACCCCGTCCGGGAGCGCATGTCGCTGAGCATCTGCCCCCCCTGGAACACAATATGCAACTCATTGTCACTGGCCCCGGGTCGCTTGTTGTCAGGTCTAAACATCGGGCATCTCTCGGTTGGCGATACGTCGCCATACCACGTTGCCACCGCTGGCCGCGGCGATGGCCTGTAGCTGGGTCTCGTGGGCTGCGAGCTCTTGTCCGGTCGCGAGTATGACGGGCAGCGGGGAGCGCGTGGCGGGCAGTCTTATAATCTGCTGGGCACGCGCATGACCGTCGTTATCGTTGCCGGAATCCGACAATTGCAACGCTGTCTGGCCGCCCGTCATGGCCAGGTACACCTCGGCCAACAGCTCTGCATCCAGCAGCGCGCCGTGCAGATCCCGCTGTGAGTTGTCGACCCGATAGCGCTGGCAGAGCGCATCGAGGCTATTGCGTTGTCCGGGGTGTTTGGTGCGCGCCATCACCAATGTGTCAGTGATGGCGCACAGTACCTCCAGGCGCTCACCACCGGCCCCGAGTGCCTGCAGTTCGCTGTTCAGGAAGCCGATATCAAAGGGGGCGTTGTGGATGACCAGCTCGGCACCGTGCACGAATTCCAGGAAACTCGCCGCTACGGTCTCGAACGCCGGTTTATCGGCGAGGAAGTCGTTGGTTATGCCATGCACTTCGATTGCGCCCTGGTCGATCTCGCGCTGCGGATTAATGTACCGGTGATAGTGATTGCCGGTGAGTTTACGGTTCACCAACTCCACACAGCCGATTTCGATAATTCGATGGCCCTTGGAGACTTCCAGCCCGGTCGTTTGCGTATAGAGTTCGATTTTTCTCACGTCAGCTCAATCCTCTGCGGCGACTGACGCACTGTCGTGTCCTGCAATGCCTCGATACCACGATTAGCTAACTGATCCGCCCGTTCATTTTCCGCATGGCCGCTGTGGCCTTTTACCCAGTGCCAGCGCACGTCATGGCGTTGATTTTCCGCGTCCAGGGCCTGCCACAGGTCTACGTTTTTTACCGGCTGGCGCGCGGCGGTCTTCCATCCCTTCTGCTTCCAGCCCGCGAGCCAGGTGGTAATGCCACTCCTCACGTACACAGAATCCGTGGTGAGATCGACACTGCAGGGCTCGGACAGTGCTTTCAATGCCTCGATGGCAGCCTGTAGTTCCATACGATTATTGGTGGTATCGCGTTCTCCACCGAACAATTCCCGTTCCACATCACCGTAGCGCAGCAGCGCTCCCCAGCCACCGGGGCCAGGGTTGCCACGGCAGGCTCCATCGGTAAATATTTCTAATTTTTTCAAGCAGCTACGCTCCTATTCTCAGGTGAATTATTCCTGTGAGGAGAGGGCGCGCGCGGCGCCGGCGCAGGGGCGGGCTTGGGCACGAGGCCGATAAGTCGATCCCGGTGGGAAAATACGGGCCGCCGAGGTCGGTGCAGCCCGGCCACCTGCTTGGTAGCGTGCAGGATATACAGACCCCCTATCGGTAGATTGTGACGTGCTGTCCAGGCGTCTCCTTGGGCCATCCACTGGCGCAATCGCCCGCTGCCCACGGGTGGTAGGCCGTAGAGGCGAAAGGTATCAAGCACCTCACAACCCAGCAGATGCAGCCAATCCGTGAGGCGGTGTTCACTCACCGGCCGGTGCCGGGACCACAATGGATCGCGCAGTGCGCCGCGCAGGCGGGTCTTGCACCCGAGCAGGCTGAAGGGATTGAATCCGATCACCAGCAGTTGTCCCTGGGGTGTTAGTACCCGTTGAATTTCACGCAACACCTGATGCGGATTGACGGCAAACTCCAGGCAGTGGTGAGCGATAATCGCATCGACGCTGTCATTCTGTAGCGGCAACTCGTCAGGTTCAGCCACCAGGCCTATGCCCGGACCGGGACGCCCGGCGCAGTAAAGGCGGTGATTGATGGGGCTGCCCTCACACAGAGGGCGTACTCCGCTCACGCCTAGTTGTAAAATGTGGTACCCAAATGAGGTTTCGAGCTGGTCCTGGATGGTCCTGCGCGTTGCGTCCATCAGGTATTGGCCGGCCTCTTGCGCATACCAGGATTCCAGTTCGGTCAAAATATCGATACACTCCATCTGCATTATTAGTGTGTTTCTCCGCGCGTCGCACTGTGGGTCGCGATGCCCCGTGCCCCTTAACCAAGGTGCCAATACTACTGTATTTTGTCCTGTTTGGAACGCTACCCATGCTACAGATCCAACCCATCTCTGCTTTCACCGACAACTATATTTGGCTGCTGCATGACCCGGTGTCGCGGCAGGCATTTGTCGTCGACCCGGGAGACGCCCAGCCGGTGATAGACACGTTGCAGGCGCTGCAACTGGATCTGGCCGGCATCCTGGTGACACATCACCACTTTGATCATACGGGCGGCATAGCGGCGTTGTGTGCCCACTACCAGCCCGTCGTTTATGGACCGCATAACCCCGCAATCAATGGCATTACCCGGCACCTGGGCGCCGGCGACACGCTGGATGTATTGGGCACGGAGTTTGACGTGCTGGAGATTCCCGGCCACACGCTGGATCACATTGCTTACGTGCACCGCGGGCCTGCCCCTGCGGTTTTTTGTGGCGATACCCTGTTTGCCGGTGGCTGTGGCAGGCTTTTTGAGGGGAACCCGCCGATGATGTTGCGGTCTCTGGAAGCGCTGGCTGCCCTGCCGCTAGCAACCAGAATCTACTGCGGCCATGAGTATACGGTGGCCAATCTGGCCTTTGCCCGTGTGGTGGAGCCGGACAATGCCGATCTGGCAGAGCGCAGCGCGGCGGCCATCGCCACCCGGCATCGGGGTGAGCCCACTGTTCCCTCACATCTCGCACTGGAACTTGCCACTAACCCGTTCCTGCGCTGTAATGTGGTGGAACTGCAGGCAGCGCTGCGCCAGCAGGGAAAATTGCATGGAGACAGTACGGTGGAGGTTTTTGCTGCTGTGCGAAGCTGGAAAGACCAGTTCTAACGGCCTTGTTGAGCGTTCGCTGACACTGCCCACCCAATGGCAATAACATGGTCGAAGTTCGAAATATGAATGACCATAAATCGAATAGATTTAACAAGTTATATAAAATATCTATAAGTATTTCTTGTTTAGTAGTAGGCCTTTCAGGCCATTCATTGCCCGTGTCTGCGGACGCCGCCCAGCCGTCTTCTGCCGCCCCACAGGTGCAGCAGCCGTTGTCACCGTTGTCACCGTGGACGCTACAAGAGCCGCCACTGCCCGCTGCGGTGCCCCCGGACGATTTGTGGGAGCGAATTCGCGTTGATCTGAGCTGGCAGACCATGGAAAGCCCTCAGGTAGACAGCGCACGCCAGCAATTCCTGCGCCAGCCCAACTACCTCCCCGACATCGCCAACAGGGCGGACTACTATCTGTTTTACATCGTAGAGGAGATAGAGAAACGCGACATGCCGATGGAAATTGCCCTGATACCCATGATTGAAAGTAGCCTGAACCCGCTGGCGTCAGGTCCTGCCGGTGCGGCCGGGTTGTGGCAGATTATGCCTGCGACCGGCATCCACCTGGGTCTGGAGCGAAACGCACGGTATGACGGTCGCAAAGACCTGCAAGACTCCACGACGGTGGCGCTGGACTACCTGGAAGCACTTTACGATGAGTTCGATGAAGATTGGTTACTTGCCCTGGCCGCTTACAATTCCGGTGCCGGCAACGTCGCCCGCGCGCGCGAGGCCAATGAGGCTAAAGGGTTGAACACAGATTTCTGGTCGCTCAACCTGCCCGGGCACACCCGCGAGTATGTGCCCAAACTCATCGCCCTCGCCCAGATCGTGGCAGATCCCGAACGATTTGGTGTGGATATTCCCGCAGTGGATAACGCGCCTGCGTTCGAAATTGCCGACACCGGAAAACCGATGGAGATGACGCAGGCGGCAAAACTGGCAGGCGTGGATATCGACATACTCCGCGCGCTCAATCCGGGGCAGTTGGGTAAGTCCACTGCACCGAACCAGTCAGGAGAGATATTGCTGCCTGTTGGCACCCGCAATCGCTTTGAGTACAACATAGCCCAACTCACTCCCGAAGAACTTGTGCAGTGGCAGACCTATCGCATCAAAACAGGGGATAACCTGGGTGACATTGCCAGGCGGTTTGATATTGATGTGGCGGCGTTACAGGAGGTGAACGGCATCCGTGGCAGCAGCATTCGAGCCGGTGACACGCTGAAGATCCCCGGTGAGGGCGATGTGATTGGCAGCCAGAATCAGGCGGCCAACGACGTCGCGACCTCACAGGAGTACCTCGTATGCCGAGGCGATTCCCTGTCGCGCATCGCGCGCAAATTCAAGGTGCCGGTTAAAGACATTATCGCCTGGAATGCACTGCAGCCGGGCGCCTACCTGCACCCGGGACAAAAGCTCACTGTTCACATTACGGATGGCTGACACGCAAGCGCGACAGGGCGGCCCGTGACAGCGACACCGAACTCCATGGTCTTTCAGTCGCCCTACGGCGCATTTGAGCTGGCACGTTACCCGGGCAGGCCTGACGAACCGCTGCTGGCGTGGTGTGCGGCGGACACTCTGTTGCTGGAGGACGCCTACGAACGTGGCACGTCGGGTTCCGCCATATTGGTGGCTAATGACACGCAGGGTGCCCTGTGTGTCGCCCTGCAGCCGCAGGCACTGTGGACCGATTCGGCACTGGCGGGCCTTGCCCTGCGGCGCAACGAACAGGGCAACGGACGCGGTGAGACGCCGATCATCTGGAGCACCCAAACACCCACCGCTACGCCCGATCTGGTAGTCCTGCGCGTTCCTAAACACCTGCCATTTTTCGAATACCAGCTGTCGCAGCTTGCAGGTTTTATCCCTCCCGGTACAACGCTACTGGCCGCCGGCATGGACAAACACCTGTCTCCCCATACGGCTCGTATCCTTGAACGCTCTATTGGGCCTACCCAGCGCCACCCGGGGCAGCGCAAGGCGCGTCTGTTCAGCGCGATCAGGGATGATCGTCCAGTGCCCCCATGCACCGGCACGAGTGCTTACTACTGTGAGCCCCTGGGCGCAGAACTGCGCGGCTTGGCCAATGTCTTTAGCAGGGAAAAACTGGATATCGGTAGCCGCTTCCTACTCGAACAACTACACCGCCTCGCACCCGTGGAGACTGCCATTGACCTGGCCTGTGGCAATGGTGTTCTGGGACTGGCGGCGCTGTCACAGGGCCTTGCCCAGCGACTGATTTTTTGTGATGAGTCGGCGATGGCCGTTGCTTCGGCACAGGACAATGCGCAACGAATATTCCCGCACGATGCGCGCGCAGTCAGTTTTCATCACGGTGATGGACTCAAGGCATACGTTGGCGAGGCAGTCCAACTTATTCTATGCAATCCGCCCTTTCATCAGGAGCATACTGTGGATGAGTTCGCCGGCCGGCACCTGCTCGCACAGAGCAGTGATCACCTCCTGCCGGGAGGATATCTGTGCCTTGTCGCTAACCGGCATCTTGATTACGCGCCCGTCCTTCGGGGGGGCTTCGCGCGTGTCGAAAAAATCGCGGGCAACTCCAAATTCAACATCTTGCTGGCCCGCAAGGCCACAGTGCGATAGCGGGTAGCGCATCGTTGCGCCGGGTGGCTGCTTGGGAGTATGTTAGCCCGCCCCTTGAGATTTATCGATTTCGAGGCCCTCAAATGCAAAAAAAGGAGTTTACCCATGAGCAGGATAATGAAATCGCGGTTGCGTATTAGCCGCCCTGGCCTGGTAGCGCTGCTGGCGCTAACGCTGCCTGTATTGGCCCAGGCTGCGCACCATGAGCAGGCGGATCACCAAGAGCAGGCGGAAACCAAGGGCCGCGCCATGGCCATTGAGATCGAGGCGGTGGTTACCGCAATTGATTTCCAGACGCGCGAGATCACGCTGCGAGGTCCGGACGGATTGGAGACCACCCTGGTTGCGCCCGAAAAAGTGATGAAGTTGGAAGACGTCAGTGTTGGCGACCGGGTGGTGGGCACCTTTTATGCGGCGTTGGAGGGCGAAGTCCGCACACCCACCGCAGAAGAATTGGCTGAACCGTGGGTGGTGCTGGAAGGTAAGTCGGTGTCAGGTGATGCCGCGCACCCCGGTGTTGATGCTGCTCGTGTTATTCGCGCGGTTGTCACTATAGAGGCTTTGAATCCTGCAACAGGCGTCGTGATTGTGAAGGATTCACGCGGCAAAGCGCACAGCATTGGTGGGGTGGAACCACAGAAGATGGACGGGGTGAAAGTTGGCCAGACGGCCGTTGTCGTCTTCACCCAAGCCATGGCGCTGACACTGGAAAAACAGGACACACCAGCACAGTAGTGCGTTGCGGCTGGCTGCAGGCGGTAACCAGCCAGCCGGTAACTTTTCCACCGGCGCCGGCCACGATGGTTGTGCGCCTACCCGCGCGCCCATTCATTGGGCGCGTGCATTGATCCCGTTATCCGTGGCGGGTAAGTCCAGTTCCACCACAACATGCAAGTATCCCAGAGCAGTAAAATACAGGGCACAGCGCAGGGGCTCCGCTCCCAGCTGGCGAACTGCGTCGCGGTATAGCATCAACTGCACCTTGTAGCTAGCGCTCTCGCGCGCAGCGAACGCGTCCAGTGATTCACCCGATGCCGGGCGGCTGTTTTTGTAATCGATTATCCAGCGCTGGCCGGTATCCCGATCGATAAAGCTGCGATCTATGCTGATGTCCTGGATGTTGCCCTGAGCGTTAACGCAGGTCAGGCGCCATTCACTGTGCGCATCGTTATGCCCTGAGGACAATACCCATCGCCCGCTGTGATTAGCGCGCAGAGTTTGGCCGATGGCACTCAGCACCGTATGCAAGGCGGTATCGAGCTCGCTGCCCCACAGGCCTTCACGTTGTAGGGCCATGGCCCAGCGGCGCTGATCTGCGGTGCTGGCAGTAGCAGGCAGCTGTGGGCGTCGTGACAACTCCTCCAGGGCCAGATGCACAACGGTGCCGATACTGCGCTCTGCAAAGCTATCCGGGCGTGCTGTCGTTCTGCCGACTCGTTGCGGCGGGTCGCTCACGGCATAGTCCACTACTGCCTCCACTGGAACGCGCGGCAGTCGCAGCAATAGCGGTGTCGATCGCAGCGGATCGACCGATACTGCTATCGCGCAGGGCTGATGGACTGACATCTGCTGCACGAAAGTTTGCCATATCGGTCTGAGTAGGCTGTGTTTGGATGGCGCTGTTGGCAAACCTGTTTTTTCATCCCACGAAACGCTGGCGGTAAGTAGTACACCGCTCACGGCGCGCGTGGCGCCCACGTACAGCAGTCGAGTGGTTTCCAATAAGGTCTTCTGCTGGCGCTGCACTTTGAGATAGTTGTACAGCGTTGGGGCATCTGCTGGGCCGAGGTCATCGGCGGCTAGCAAAAACGAGCGCTCTCCCAGGGTGTTGCTATGCTCATCCCACAGCAGAACGGCGCGACCGTCGCCGCGCGGCAGTCGGTCCAGCTGCGGTATGATCACGCGCTCAAATTCCAGACCCTTGGCCTTATGCAGGGTCATCAGGTGTATTCTGCTGTCGGGATCGCCGGCACTCATGTAACACTGCTGCAAGCGCCGCGACAGCCACGCAAGGTCAAACCCCACGCCCTCCACGTCGGCCTGCTCCAGTAGCTGCAGGAAACTCTCGGCGTCCTGCAAACTGGCCACGTCCGGCGCGCACTGGGGGCCTCCAAGCCCCAGCCAGGCTTGCTCAATCCAAATTCGCAAGCTGAGCCTGTCGCGCTTCTCCCGCGCCTGGCGCAACACTGGCAGCAGGTGCTGCAGGCGCACCTTGCCGTCGTGACTCAGCGTTTGGTATAACTGCGCACTCTGCAAGGTCGACCAAACAGGCGCGGCAGTGGGCCCTTCACCACATTGCGCTACACACAATAGATCAGCCAGTCGCAGGCCGCACCAGGGAGCTCGCAACAGGGCCATCCACGCCAGTCGATCCGCGTCATTGGCCAGTGCCCGGCACAATGTCAGCAGATCCGCCACCACGGGGGACTGGGCAAGACTGTCCAGATCCGGCGCGTTACAGGGTATTTGCAACTGCTTGAGCCGCTTGATAATGGGTTGCAGGTGACTGCGACTGCGCCCCAGTACGGCCAGCGTCCCACTGCCACTTGCGACGACGTTGGCTATGTGGGCGCAGATAAATTCCACTTCTTGTATTCGCGCATGCTCTCCGGAAAAGGCATGCATCTCCACCGGTTGCTCATGCGCTGCGGGGCGTACCGCCGTGGCGTGGCTGTAGCGCACCTGGGCGCGTTGCACGTCATTCTGCGCAGGAAACACATGCATGAATGTCTGGTTGATCCAGTCCACCACACCTGCATCCGAGCGGAAGTTGCAACGCAGTTCGAGATGTTGCAGCGCAACGCCGTTGAAACCTTCGCGCCTTGCCTTGAGAAACAGGCCCACATTGGCACCGCGAAAACCGTAGATGGACTGCATGCCATCGCCGACAATCATGAGGGTGCGCGGTGTCTGTGGGGAGTCCTCGTTGTATTCGCCCCAGCCGCGGGTCAGTTTATGCAGCAGCTCGTACTGGGTAATGGCCGTGTCCTGAAACTCGTCTACCAGTATGTGTTCTATGTGATAATCCAGGCGCAGGGCTAACTCGGTGGGAGCATCATCGTCACCCAACGCGAGCAGTGCAGACTGCGCCACCTGACTGTGGTCCACCACACCGTGCTTCTGAAAAACCAGCAACAGCTGTGCGGCCAGCGTCGGCAGCAAGCGCGAAAGGTGCAACACCAGCTGCCAGGAAACACTGGCAGCTTCGATTTCCGGCAGTGTCTGTACCGCTGCCAGTCTCTCTTGCAGGCCGTCGATGTGCTGCAGCTGGGCCAGCACCTCTAGCAACTGCTCCTTGCGCCTCTGCAGTTCGCCTTTGCCACTGGGGAACCCTTCATTTTTCGTGACGGCCTTACGCCAGTCGCCGCTTTTGATTAGCAGTAGGTTTTTGAGCGTGCGCCAGGCGGGCAAGTCTTGTGCAGAGCTGCGTGGAAATCGGATCGGCGGCGATAGCGACAGATTGGCGGCAGAGAACTGTAGCAGTGCCAACAGCTCCTCGGTATACGGCGCCAGCAAACGCGCAAGCTCGCCGAGTTCATCCTGCACCAGGCTGGCTACTGCGGCGATAAGATAGGCCTCAGCCGCCGCTGGCGCATGGGGGACTCCCACATAGCCGCGCCACTGCTCCCGGCGCGCCAGCATGGCGACGAGCAATTCCTGCACGCGCTCCCAGTTGTTGTCGAAGTGCAGCAGCAGCGCCGCCACGTCGCACGCTACGGGATGCTCCTCGTCGAGCAGTTTGTACAGTTCAATGACTGCTTCAGTGTAAAGCGGCGTAACGTCATCCTGAACGCTGGCTTGGCCGCCAAATTGGCTTAGAATCGGCATTTGCCGGGTCAGTCCGGCGCAGAAGCTATCAATCGTCTTGATATTGAAGCGTGCAATATTGCTCAGTAGTGACCAGGACCCGCGCTCGTCGGCAGCGAGGGCCTGCTGCGCCAGGGTTCGCGTAACCTGTTGGTGCGGGTTCTCGCAGGGATCGCCAACCATGGCCGACTGCAGTGCATGCATAACCCGCTGGCGCATTTCCGCCGCAGCTTTGCGGGTAAAGGTAATCGCCAGTATCTGTTCGGGACGCTCAACCCGGGACAACAAACACAGGTAGCGCTGGATGAGCAACTCGGTTTTACCGGAACCGGCCGGGGCGCTGACGCAGAAACTGAGTGAGGGATCTATCGCCGCAGCGCGGGCGGGCGCATCTGCAACCTCATTCATTGAGCTGCCCCCTGTGCCTGCGACACATCTGCGGACCATTCGACTCGGCACAGCGGTTGTAACCCGCACCGGGTGCAAGTGGCTGGTGCAAGTGGATCGACCTGTGCATCACCGGCCACAAAAGTAGTCGCTATCCGCTCCAGATTTTCGCTCCAGCGGGCGTTCAGCGCGGCCCAATCCGGCGCGTGCATTGTGCCTTTCACGACCCGCGAAATATCGGTGTGAATGCCATTTGCTGCTGCGATCCGCCCCAGGCCCACATACCGACACTCGCGCGGCCTCACCTGTGCAAACGCCAGGGCTGCGGCAGTATCGGGCTCGGCGATGCTATATAAGAGTAACTGCGGCTTGGCCGGACGAGCGCCGAGCCAATCCTGCACTGTACCGATGCCGGATTTGTAATCGATGATCACGCGAGAACCGTCGGGCAGTTGGTCAATTCTATCTATCCGCAGCACTAGGGTTAACTGAGCCAACTGCAGCGTTATGTCCTGTTCCCGCTGCACCACTGAAAACGCGCTGCGCTGGCATTCCACTGCCAACCATTCGTGCAGTACTGTGTTCAGCCGCTGCGCCTCCAACTGCCAGAACGCTGTGCCGATTGCGCGCCGCCGCCTTTGTGGCACGCCAGACAGCGCTGCATGCACCGCCCGCTCGACTGTCTGCTCCCGGTCGCTATCGCTGAGGGCGAGCAGTGCCGCCGAATCGCCAATCTCTCCCCACACCGCAAAGAGGGCAGCGTGCAGCAGAGACCCCCGATCCGCCGCCGACAATGCAACGCTGAATGAGCCCAGAGGGGCGACCCCAAGACGATGTCGAGCGAAGGCCCGAAATGGGCACTGTGACTGGTCTTCCAGCACGCCGCTGCCCCCTTTTATGGTTGCTTGGTGCGCCTGATGCAGTCGTGGCGCCTGGTGATCAGCAACCTTCTCCAGTGTGCTTTTGCTATAGGACCTGGTCCATTGGGCTGCGACCGTTGGGGGTTCGGGCAACACCTGCGGAATAAAATCCGCCAGTAGCGCACTTGGCAGATCCACGATTCCGTCAACGTGGCGACAGTAGCTGGCGTGAAGTATCCGGCTGCAGCGCGCGTACTGCTGCAGCAGGGCTTCACCAAACGCCCATTCGCGCTCAGGACTGGCGTGGGGCATGTGTAATTGCGACTGCAACGAGACCGGTATAAACGGGTTCGCGCGCGTGGCTGCAGGCCAGTTTGCGCCCTGCATGCCGCACAACCAGAGGTGCTCAAACGTCAGTCCTGCCGCCTCCAATGGACCCAATACCTGAACTGGACTGTCAGCTGTTTGCGGTTGCGATATTTGCTGAGTACAACATTCGCGTAGCAGGTGTAACGCAGTACTGAAGTCGACAGGCGGACAGACCGCGTCATAGGCCCGCAGTGCATCGAGCGTGCGGTGCCAAAGTTCCAGCTGCTGGAATTCCAGGGAATCGAGCCCCTGGGTACCGGGCCAGCCCCACATGGACAACACCTCACTGAAGCGCGCCAACCATATTGAGGGCAGCGCACGTCGGCGCAACACTTTCATGCGGTCGAGGGCAAGCAGATGGCGACCCAGTGTAAGGCCCTGATGGTCCCCCAGACTCATGTTAGCAGCGATGTCACGCAGATCGGAGACCGCCAGTATCTCCCGACCCGCCCTGTAAAGCTGCGCGACAAAATGCTGCGCGAGTGCGCCTTGCGCATCTGGCAGATCAAGAAAACGAGAGCGCAACAGGGTGACCGCCCCCGGCACGGTAGTGTGTTGCAGTCCCATGGCCAGAACTGCCAGGGCATCGCGTACTAACGGCGCCTGGGCTAGCGAAATCCCCGTTGAAAAGTTGACCGGCAAGCTGTTGTAGCTGGTCCCGAGGCAATCGAACTCGCGCCGCAACAGGTACTCCAGTGCGACCCTGTCGTGCCCCATGTCGCTCAGCACGATACCAATCGTTGTGGTGGGATTTGCGCGGTGTAGTCCAGCGGCCCAGGCGGCGACTGTCTGCAGCTCCGCTCGCTCGTCGCTAAAAGAATGGAGCCTGCGCTCCCCCGGCGGTGACTGCGTCTTGATCTCCAGCACCTGCGCACTGATCGCGTGCAGGGCAGCGCGCACCAAAGGCGCAAGTTCGCCAAATTCCAGCAGCGCCACGCGTACCGTTGGCAGCTGTCCCGCAAGAGCTGGCAACTGCGCCAGGCAGTCCACCACGGTGCACTGCCCTGACGCGGCCAGTCGCTGTTCGAACAAGGTCAGCCAGTGTAAAAAGGTGCCGCAATCCCGGTCCAGGTCGAACAACTGCCGAATACCCGGGCTCTGCATATTGACTTGCCACCGGCGCAGGGTGTCACGGGCTTGATTCGCTAGCTCCGCGGCCGCCGATGGGCGCAGCAGGTGGTAGTCGGGAGAATGCGTCGCTTGCTGGCTGATGACCTGTCGCCACAGCTCCAGAGCTTGGGCGGGAGCAAGGGGGGTTACCGGCGGCACCAGGTCCAGACTGACCGCCAATTCCCACCGCTCCAGCAACCAGCTTTCAAGCGGCTGCACCGACAGTGGCTCCCACACTCGGTCTCCCGCTGCGATGCGTCGGGCATTCCATTCGGTCTTGATGCGCCGGGCCAATCGGTAGTTGGGGGTCAGCAGCGTGAAGCCGGCCTCAATCAGCGGTTCAAGCGGGGTGATGTTATAGAGGCCCGGGGCCATTTTTATCTCCTGCTCCAGGATTGCAGCGCCTGCGATGCCTACACAAACCACAGGGACTACTATAGAATTCTGCGCCCGGTGAGCGTCGCAATGGCATGAAAGCGGGACACCTGGCTGTGCTCTTAGCTGGGCATTTCGCTGCAGGGCAGCGCCCACCGGGAATGACGGGAATTACTCTATCAGGTAACCAACGATGAGCAACATCGAAGTGCACAATGTCAATGTCGATTCACAAGATATACTGATGACGCCGGAGCAGTTGAAGACAACACTGCCAATGTCGGCTTCTATCCATGACACGCTCGCGGACAGTCGACGGGTGATCGAGAATATTCTGGATCGTCAGGACCATCGAGTTTTTGTGGTGGTCGGCCCCTGTTCGATCCATGACCCGATTGCGGCAATGGATTATGCACGTCGCTTGAAAGCGCTGGCCGATGAGCTTGCAGATACACTGTATATCGTCATGCGCGTCTACTTTGAAAAGCCCCGGACCACGGTTGGCTGGAAGGGGCTGGTCAACGACCCATACTTGGACGACTCGTTCAAGATCGAGGAGGGACTGCACATTGCCCGTAAATTGCTAATGGATATTCTGGATCTGGGCCTGCCCACCTCTACCGAGGCTCTGGATCCCATTTCGCCCCAGTATTTGCAGGACTTGATAAGCTGGACCGCCATTGGGGCCCGCACCACAGAATCACAGACCCACCGGGAAATGGCGAGTGGCCTGTCCAGTGCCGTGGGCTTCAAGAACGGCACCGACGGCGGTCTGACCGTGGCTACCAACGCCCTCAATTCAGTGGCCAAGCCTCACCGCTTTCTGGGTATCAATAGTCAGGGCCAGGTCTCGGTGTTTACTACGCGCGGCAATCCTTACGGCCACATCGTGCTGCGCGGCGGGACAGCGGGTCCCAACTATGACTCTGTGCATATAAAATTGTGTGAAGACGCCCTCGACAAGGCCGGCGTTGCCCGCAACATAATGGTCGATTGCAGTCACGCCAACTCCAGCAAGCAGCCGGAGTTACAGCCGCTGGTAGTGGAAAACGTGGCCAATCAGATTCTTGAGGGCAATCGGTCGATCATCGGACTGATGGTTGAGAGCAATTTGAAGGCCGGCAACCAGTCTATCCCTGCGAATCTGGATGAGTTGGTGTACGGAGTGTCGGTCACCGACGGTTGCATTGATTGGGCGACCACGGAGCAGTGCCTACGGGGCATGCGTGACAAACTGAAAAGCACGCTACTGGAGCGCAGTCAAAGCTAGCAATGGGCGCTTTGCTCTAGTCAAAGAGCCACATTCGTCGGCCTAGTAATAGGCCTGTGTAGTGTCGCTGTGGTCGGTCGTATCGCGCACGCCGTGCAATTGCGGGATTTGCTCTAACAAGGTTTTCTCTACGCCCCCCTTTAGGGTCTGGTCTACGGCGCTGCAACCCTGGCAACCACCGCCAAACTTCAAAATAGCAATCAGCTGGTCCGTGATCTCCACCAGGCTCACTTCCCCGCCATGGGCGGCCAGTGCGGGATTGACCTCGTTGTACAACACGTAATTGACACGATCTTCCAGGGAGCTATTGTCGTCGACGCGGGGCAGTTTCGCGTTGGGGGCCTTGATGGTTAGTTGGCCCCCCATGCGGTCCTTGGAGTAGTCGACCAGGGCATCCTCCAGGAATGGCAGGCTTCGTGCCTCATACCATACCTTGAATTTGGCCGTGTCCTTCACCTCATCCCCGTCCTGCACATCACCCTCGCGGCAGTAGGCTATGCAGGTTTCCGCCCGGGGTGTGCCGGGTTGATTGATGAAGACCCTGACGCCAAGGGCATCGTCCTGCTTGGACAGCAGTTCAGCCAGGTACTCCTGCGCCGCTTCTGTAATGGTAACCATGGTTTGAGCCATCCCGAGAAATTGATGAAATATTGTACCAAACTTGTGCACAAAACGTCAGCTCTACCTGCTGCCGACCTTCAATGACGATAACAATCTGTTAATATTGCTAGCTTTTTTGACGGCGGAGAACCTGCTCCGCGCAACAGCATAAGGTAATCTGATGGCCAGCCTCAAACCAACTCCAGGACCTCTGGAGCAAGCCCTGCAACAGCGTATCCTGATTATCGATGGCGCCATGGGCACAATGATTCAGGCGGAAAACCTCGTAGAAGCAGACTTTCGTGGGGAGCGTTTCGCTGACCACGGTTCCGATTTGAAGGGCAACAATGAACTTCTCAGCCTGACTCGGCCCGACATCATCGCGAAAATACACCGGCAGTACCTTGAGGCCGGTGCCGACATCATAGAAACCAACACATTCGGGAGCACAGCCATTGCGCAGGGCGATTACAACCTGAGCGCACTGGCGTCTGAACAAAACCTCACCTCTGCCAGAATAGCTCGGCAAGTGGCAGACGAAGTAACCGCCAAAACACCAGACAAGCCGCGCTTTGTGGCAGGCGTGCTCGGGCCCACCCCGAAAACAGCTTCAATTTCACCCGATGTAAATGATCCTGGCGCGCGCAGTATAAGCTTTGATGCGTTGCGGCTTGATTACGCCAATGCGACCAGAGCACTGATGGAAGGTGGCGTTGACCTGATTATGATCGAGACGATTTTTGACGCGCTCAATGCCAAGGCCGCTATCTTCGCGGTACGGGAAGTGTTTGTTGAACTGGGTCGAGAATTGCCGATCATGATTTCAGTCACTTTCCCCGACATCAGCGGGCGAATACTGTCCGGACAAAATCCCGAGGCTTTCTGGAATGCTGTGGCCCACGCCAAACCTTTGATCATCGGCAGTAACTGTGGTCGCCCCTATCGCGACGTCCGCCCTTTTCTCGAAGACTTGTCGAACGTATCCGAATGCTATTTCAGTGCACACCTCAATGCGGGCTTACCCAACGCCTTCGGCGAGTTCGACGAGACTCCGGAGATCATGGAGCAGGAGTACAGCGAGTTTGCCAGCCGCGGGTTTCTCAATTTGGCGGGCGGCTGCTGTGGCACGACCCCGGCCCACATCAGGGCAATCGCCCACGCTTGCGAGGGCGTTGCGCCGCGCGCCCTCCCGCAACATGAGAACGCCTGTCGCCTCAGCGGCCTGGAACCCTTCAATATCAAGGCCGACAGCTTGTTTGTGAACGTTGGGGAACGCTGCAATGTTACTGGCTCTGCAAAATTCAAGCGTTTGATTCTGGATGGCCGCTACGACGAGGCGTTGGTGGTCGCGCGAGCTCAAGTAGAGGACGGAGCACAGATCATCGATATCAACATGGATGAGGGGATGCTTGACTCCGAGACTGCCATGGTCACTTTTCTCAACCTGATCGCTTCCGAGCCTGACATTTGCCGCATTCCCATCATGGTGGACTCCTCCAAGTGGAGTGTCATCGAGGCCGGCCTGAAGTGTATTCAGGGCAAGGCGATAGTGAACTCCATCAGCCTGAAGGCAGGTGAGGAAGAATTTCTCGCCCAGGCCCGGTTGTGCCAGCGCTACGGCGCGGCGGTGGTGGTGATGGCGTTCGATGAACATGGCCAGGCTGATAACCTGCAGCGCCGTAAGGACATTTGTAAGCGCTGTTACGATCTGTTGGTAGGAGAGCTTGATTTCAACCCAAATGACATCATCTTCGATCCCAATATATTTGCTATCGCTACGGGCATAGACGAACACAATAACTATGCTGTGGAGTTCATCGAGGCGACTCGCTACATCAAGGCTGAGCTTCCGGGAGCATTGGTGTCTGGTGGTGTATCGAATGTATCGTTCTCCTTTCGCGGCAACGATGCAGTGCGCGAGGCCATTCATTCGGTGTTCCTGTATCACGCAATTCAGGCTGGCATGGACATGGGTATCGTCAACGCCGGCCAGTTGGCGGTGTATGACGAGTTGCCCAAGGATTTACGCGAGGTGGTGGAAGACGTCATCCTCAATCGTAGCGATGACGGTACCGAGCGTCTGCTGGAGCTAGCCGAGCGCTACCGCGACACTGGCGGCGGTGAAGGTCGGGTCGAGGACCTCAGCTGGCGTGATCAAGAAGTGGAAAAGCGTCTCGCCCATGCCCTGGTAAAGGGTATTAACACCTGGATTGTCGAGGATGCTGAGGAAGCCAGGCAGAAGTTCAATCGTCCCATTGAGGTCATCGAGGGGCCCCTCATGGATGGGATGAATATCGTCGGCGACCTGTTCAGTACGGGCAAGATGTTCCTGCCACAGGTAGTGAAGAGTGCCCGCGTGATGAAACAGGCCGTGGCACACTTGCAGCCCTATATTGAACTGGAAAAAGAAGGTGGCAATTCTACGAATGGTAAAATACTGATGGCGACCGTTAAGGGCGATGTACACGACATTGGTAAGAATATCGTCGGGATTGTCCTGCAGTGTAATAACTTTGAGGTGATCGATCTGGGTGTGATGGTGCCCTGCGAAAAGATACTGCAGGTCGCTCGTGACCAGCAGGTTGACATAATAGGCCTCAGCGGACTAATCACTCCCTCCCTGGATGAGATGGTGCATGTCGCCAGCGAGATGCAACGCCTGGAATTTTGCGTGCCATTGATGATTGGCGGTGCGACCACTTCAAAAGCCCACACAGCGGTTAAAATCGATCCCCAGTATAATCGGGACGTGATTGTCTATGTGCCTGATGCCTCACGCAGTGTGGCCGTGGCCACTCAGCTTCTGGGTCTTGGCAAAGAGAAATTTGTTCGCGACCTGCAGCAGGAATATGTTGTCGTGCGCGAGCGTGTAGCCAACCGCAAGCCACGCGAGAAGCAGCTCAGCTACGCGGAGGCGGTGGCTAACGCTGTGCAGATCGACTGGCAATCCTATCAACCACCCCGCCCTACATTTATCGGCACCCGTGTGTTCGATGACTTCCCACTGGAGCAACTAGTGGACACCATCGACTGGACCCCGTTTTTTATCACATGGGAACTCGCGGGCAAGTTTCCGGCTATTCTGGAAGACGAGGTGGTGGGCGCACAAGCGAGTGAGCTCTACCGCGACGCCCAGCGCATGTTAAAGCGAATCGTCGATGAAAAGTTGTTGACGGCGAAGGCAGCGGTGGGATTCTGGCCGGCGGCCAGGAATGGTGCTGACGATATTACGGTCTTCGCCGATGACTCCCGCAGCGAGATCATCGCGACCCTGCATCACCTGCGCCAACAGACGCAGAAGCCGGAAGGCAAACCTAATGCCAGTCTGGCCGATTTTATCGCGCCTGGCGAAGCCGTTGCCGCGGACTACATTGGTGGGTTCTGCGTTACCACCGGTCACGGTGTCGATGAGTTGGCTGCCGAGTTTGAGGCGCAACATGACGATTACAACAGCATCCTGTTGAAATCCCTGGCTGACCGTCTGGCCGAGTCTTTCGCCGAGTACTTGCACAGATTGGTGCGCAAGGAGCTGTGGGGTTATGACGTTGGCGAAGCCCTGAGCACTGAAGAGTTGATCAAGGAGCGCTACCAGGGTATTCGCCCCGCGCCGGGTTATCCCGCATGCCCAGATCACACGGAGAAAGCTGCCCTGTTCACCCTGCTTGATGCCACCAATGCCTGTGGTATCTGGCTGTCAGAGAATTTCGCCATGACTCCCGCGTCCTCTGTGAGCGGCTTCTACTTTGCCCATCCCCAGGCACGCTACTTTGCGGTGGGAAAAATCGGTCGCGACCAGGTCGAGGATCTGGCTCGGCGTAAGGGCGAATCCATCGAGGTGATTGAGCGCTGGCTGCGCCCTAACCTGGACTATTGAGCGAGGGGTGACGGGATGAACGATAAGGAAGATGGTGGACCAAATGCACGAAAGGCTCCTGACAAACTAAACCCTCTGCAGGTAGTCGGCAGCGTATTTGCCGCTGGATTGGGAGTGCAAAGCAGCAAGAACAGGGAGCGAGATTTTAAGCAGGGTCGCTTGGGCGTGTTTATCGCCGCAGGCATTGTTTTCACGCTGCTGTTTGTGGGTTCAGTCGTATTCGTTGTGCAGATGGTTCTTACAGGTGCGGGCAAGTGAAATGGACAGGCCGCTTCCGCAAAGGTACTTAGGAGGGCATCCCAGACAACCAGATGTACATTGTGAATACCACGATGGCAATAATGGCGGTGACGGCAATGGCGTCGGCAGCGCCGTCAGCGCTGCGTTCCTGGTTGAATTTGTCGGACATCATAGGCTCCAGAATTGTGGATGGAAGGCCGAGGCATTATACAGACAAAGGCCGTAATCCCAAGCAGTTAGCGCGCCGCTGAAACTTTCGCCTGATTCTACGCTCAATGAATCTAAGCTTATGAATATCATCACTATTTGTGAGCGGCCGTTTTCTGGTAAGGTAGCGTCTCGTCCTACCCGATACAGCTTTGGCCCGGCACCAGAGCAGGAACAGTAAATGTACGTCTACGATCAGTATGACCAGAAAATTATCGATGAACGCGTTACGCAATACCGCGATCAGACTGACCGGTTTCTGGCCGGAACACTAACCGAAGAAGAATTCAGGCCGCTGCGGCTGCAAAACGGACTGTATGTGCAGCGCCTGGCGCCAATGCTGCGCATCGCTGTGCCGTATGGACTTATGAATAGTATTCAGCTGCGCAAGCTGGCACAGATTTCCAGAACCTATGATAAGGGCTATGCGCATATCAGCACGCGGCAAAACGTGCAGTTGAACTGGCCCCGTTTGGCGGAGGTGCCCGATATTCTCGCGGAACTTGCCACTGTTCAGATGCACGCCATCCAGACCAGCGGTAACTGCATCCGCAATACCACCACCGACCAGTTCGCTGGCGTGGCGTGCGATGAACTTGAAGATCCCCGCCCCTACTGCGAAATCATTCGACAGTGGTCGACACTGCACCCGGAGTTTGCCTTTCTCCCGCGCAAATTTAAAATCGCTGTTTGTGGATCCACACGGGATCGCGCTGCCATTCACTATCACGATATTGGAATTGAGCTGATCGCCAATGATCTGGGCGAGACAGGCTTGAAGATACTGGCTGGGGGCGGCCTCGGCCGCACCCCCGCAATTGGCTCTGTAGTGTGTGAATGGCTGGATAAAAAGCACTTACTCACCTACCTGGAAGCGATTCTCCGGGTGTACAACAAGCATGGGCGTCGGGACAATAAGTACAAAGCCCGCATCAAGATTCTGGTTAAGGCCATGGGTGTTGACGCCTTCCGCGATGCTGTGGAGCACGAATGGCAGGCACTTAAGGACGGGGCCTCGACCCTGACTAACGAGGAATTGCTTAGAGCCCGCTCGTTCTTCAACGCCCCCGCTTACCAGGTGCTGGATGGCTCTGTCGCCAGCTCTGAGCTGGAAACGCATTGCACTCGAGATCCAATTTTTGGCAACTGGGTTAAACGCAATACGCAAGAGCACCGGGTGCCAGGCTACCGCATAGTCACAATATCACTCAAGGCCACGGGCTTTGCTCCGGGTGACGTTACCGCCGAGCAACTCGAGCTGCTGGCAGAGTTATCGGATAGGTACGCCTTCGGCGAAGTGCGCAGTACCCATCAACAAAATCTGGTGCTGGGTGACGTGCAAACGTCGCGCTTGAGCGCGTTGTGGCAGGAACTGCAGGCTGCAGGGCTGGCAACCCCGAATATTGGCTATCTTACGGATATGATTTGCTGTCCCGGAGGTGACTACTGCTCTCTGGCGAATGCCAAATCGCTACCCGTGGCGGAAGCCATCCAGATGCGTTTTGATGACCTTGATTACGTCTATGATCTGGGGCCGATCGAACTCAATATCAGCGGGTGCATGAATGCCTGTGGCCATCACCATATTGGGCATATCGGTATCCTTGGAGTGGATAAAAAGGGCAAGGAGTTTTATCAGGTTTGCCTGGGTGGGAGCCAGTCCAAGGAAGCATCAATTGGCAATATTCTCGGACCTTCCTTCAAGCAGGAGGACATGCCTGACGTCATTGACAACATTCTCTCAACGTATGTGGCGTTGCGCGAGGAAGAAGAGAGCTTTCTGGAGACCTATCGACGTGTTGGTATCGATCCTTTTAAGGAGCGTGTTTATGTCCAAGCTGATTAAACAGGGCAGCATCATTGACGATGCCTGGCTGCCCTTGAATCCAGACATTACGGTTGCCGCACCCCGCCAGATATGCACTCTGCAGCAGTGGCTGCGACTGGCCGACAAAAACGGCAGCGCGGTACAATTGGAGTCCGGTGAAGACCCCGCTCCACTACTGGAGTTTTTGCAGCAGATTCAGCTGGTGGTGATCAATTTCTCTGTGTTCACTGACGGGCGCGGTTTCTCCTGCGCCCGGGACTTGAGGGAGCGAGGTTACAGCGGAGAGCTGCGCGCTGCCGGTCAGTTTATCCGTGACCAGCTGACCTACCTGCACCGCTGCGGCTTCGATGCTTTTCAATGGGCCGATGCGTCAGGTCTGGAAGCAGCGCTGGCAAGCCTGAGGGACTTTAGCGAACACTACCAGGCGTCTATTGACCAGCCATTGCCCCTGTTTCGTCGTCGGACTTCGCCGACGCCCTGAGTTTCTATCCATCGGCGGTTTGTTTACACTCTCCACCAGACAGGTGGAAAAGAGCACTAAATGGACCTCAGTAGCATTACCTTTTCCTTTTTCTTAATCTTTAGCGGGGCGGCGGTATTCGCCTCCGTGGCCCTCTATACGCGCCAACCCCTAATCATTGCCTACATTGCACTGGGCGCCTGTATTGGGCCATATGGCCTGTCCCTCGTTACGGACCTCACGCTGCTGTCAGATGTTGGTCATGTGGGTATTATATTTCTGTTGTTTTTGCTCGGTCTGGATATGCAACCCCAGGCATTGTGGGCAACATTGCGCAAATCCACCGTGGTCGCTGTATTCAGTTCTGCAGTCTTTCTGGCTACGGGCTACGCAGTAGCGCTACTGTTTGGCTTTACGTCGTTGGACAGCCTGGTCGTCGGGGCGGCGATGATGTTTTCCTCCACCATTATCGGCATCAAACTGTTACCGACCACCGTTTTACACCATCGCCATATCGGTGAGCTGATGATTGGCCTGCTTCTCCTGCAGGATCTGTTGGCTATCATCGTACTCATGGTGTTGTTGAGTGCTTCCGCTCACTCAAGTGACAGTATCGTGAGTGAACTGGCGGTGTTATTGCTGAGCCTGCCGTTACTGGCCGGCACTGCCCTGCTGAGCGTGCGTTATGTTTTGCTCCCCTTGATCACCCGCTTTGATCGGTTTCACGAGTACATCTTTCTGCTGGCCATAGGCTGGTGCCTCGGTGTGGCCGAGGCCGCCAACTATCTGGGGCTCTCGGCGGAAATCGGAGCCTTCATCGCCGGCATCACGATTGCGACCAGCCCGATCTCCCAGTACATTGCCGTTAACCTTAAGCCATTGCGTGACTTTTTCCTGATACTGTTCTTTTTCTCAGTCGGAGCACGCTTTGACCTTGCCGCGCTGCGCGATATATGGGCGCCCACCCTGGTACTGTCGGCGCTGGTACTATGCCTTAAGCCTGTCGTCTATCGCTATCTACTCAAAGGGGTAAGCGAAAAGCGCAGCCTTGGCTGGGATCTGGGTTTCCGCCTGGGTCAGACCAGCGAATTCTCCCTTCTCATCGCCTACGTTGCCATCGCGGGAGCCGTGATATCCGAACAGGCGTCCCTAGTCATTCAGGCCACTACGATTATTACGCTAGTGGTCTCCTCGTACATTGTGGTGTTGAACTACCCTACTCCAATTGCAATTTCGGATCGATTGCGACGGGATTAAGTCATGGACGAAAAAAAACCGGCCGTAAGGGCCGGTTTATGCAGTTCCAATTGAAAGCCTAGAGCTTTGCTTCTAACTCGGGCAATGCAACAAATAAATCCGCAACCAAACCATAGTCAGCCACTTGGAAAATAGGTGCATCCTCGTCTTTGTTGATCGCAACTATCACTTTGGAGTCCTTCATCCCCGCCAGATGTTGAATCGCACCAGAAATACCAACGGCAATATACAGATCAGGGGCAACGATTTTACCTGTTTGTCCCACCTGCATATCATTGGACACAAAACCCGCATCCACCGCTGCACGCGAGGCACCTATCGCGGCACCCAGTTTATCGGCGATACCGTCAAGTAGCTTAAAATTCTCCCCGTTTTGCATACCGCGGCCGCCGGAGATGACCACTGAGGCGGATGTCAGCTCGGGACGCTCAGACACTGCTACTTCCTCGCTCACAAAAGAAGAAATCCCCGCATCGTGTACTGCATTTATTGCTTCAATGGTAGCTGCACCACCGGTGGCGGGAACTCCATCATAAGCCGTGGTGCGTACCGTGATCACTTTTTTGGCATCTGTGCTCTGTACAGTTGCGATCACGTTTCCTGCGTAGATAGGACGTTGGAAAGTGTCAGCGGATACCACGGAGGTGACTTCCGATATCTGTGCGACATCCAGTAGCGCGGCGACACGTGGCATAAAATTCTTACAATTGGGCGTGGCTGGAGCGAGTATGTTGTCGTAGCCAGCCGCCACCTCTGCGATCAATAGACTGACATTCTCGGCCAGTTGATGCCCATACACTGCGTTGTCGGCCACCAACACCTTAGTAACGCCGGGCACGGCAGCGGCCGCCGCAGCGACCGCATCACAACTGGCCCCTGCGACCAGGATATCGATAGTGCCACCCATAGCCTGAGCAGCGGCAACTGTATTAAGAGTGGAGACTTTCAGGCTGTTGTTGTCGTGTTCTGCAATAACCAGAGTACTCATGAGATTACCTTCGCCTCGTTCTTCAGTTTATCTACCAACTCCTGGACATCCTTAACCTTGATACCCGCCTGTCGTGTTGCCGGCGGCTGCACTTTCACACGGGTCAGGTGCGACGTTACTGCCACTCCCAGATCTTCCGGAGTGAAGACATCTAACGGCTTCTTCTTGGCCTTCATGATGTTAGGGAGGGAGGCATAACGTGGCTCGTTGAGCCGCAAATCAGTGGTTACGATGGCAGGGAGCTTCAGGCTTAGGGTCTGCAAACCACCGTCAATTTCGCGGGTGACATTGACCATGTCGCCTGTAACTACCAGTTTGGAGGCAAACGTACCTTGACCCATATTGGCCAGCGCGCCTAGCATCTGCCCGGTCTGATTATTATCACCATCAATGGATTGCTTACCCAGAATGACCAGTTGGGGCTGCTCCCTATCGACTATGGCCTTTAACAGCTTTGCGACGACCAGTGGCTCGACATTGCCGTCTGTCTCGACCTGAATGCCCCGGTCTGCGCCCAAGGCCAACGCTGTACGTATCTGCTCCTGACAACTTTTGTCACCAACAGAGACGGCGATGACCTCGGTCGCGATACCTGCTTCCTTTAGGCGTACTGCTTCTTCAACGGCAATTTCGCAGAACGGGTTGATGGCCATCTTGACATTATTGAGATCAACATCGCTACCATCAGCTTTAGCGCGGACCTTGACGTTGTAATCAACGACACGCTTTACAGCAACAAGAACCTTCATGGATTCTCCATAGACATTTCAGTTGGGTTGGAGTGGTTGCAGCGGTAATAGACAGCTACAGACCGGTGAACTAGGCGAAGTATGTTGCCCACAAATATGCGTGGGGTCAAGGGTCAGAGAGTTGTTTGGACCTGGCCGTTATCGCTCTGACGGGCCTTTTCTCCAAGCACCGGATTTATAGTTTTTAATCGTTGAAAATTATATACTTGCGGCCTTTCCCTGGGCCGGGCCATGCCCCCGGATCAGCAACCAAAGTAAGAGGACAGCACTGTGGAACGTGAATCTATGGAATTTGATGTGGTGATCGTCGGCGCCGGTCCCTCGGGCTTGTCCGCTGCATGTCGCATCATGCAATTGGCCCGCGAAAAGGGACAGGAAATCACGGTCTGTGTGGTGGAGAAGGGGTCGGAGGTTGGGGCCCACATCCTTTCCGGCGCGGTACTGGAGCCGCGCGCTCTGCAGGAACTCTTTCCCGATTGGCAGGAGATGGACACCCCGGTAAAAACACGGGTGAAAGGCGACCGGTTTTTCTTTTACCTGAGCCAGACGAGCGCCATAAAACTGCCGAATTTCATGATCCCCAAACCCACACACAACGAAGGTAACTACATCGTCTCGATGGGTAGTGTTTGTCGCTGGCTGGCACAGCAGGCAGAAGGGTTGGGGGTTGAAGTCTACCCGGGGTTCGCTGCTGCGGAGGTACTGTTCCATGCTGATGGACGAGTGAAGGGAATTGCCACGGGAGACATGGGTATCAGTGCCAGTGGCGAGCACAAAGACGGCTACATGCCGGGCATGGAACTGCATGCGAAATATACCTTATTCGCCGAGGGATGCCGTGGCCATCTCGGGAAGCAGCTGATTGCGAAATTCTCACTGGATGCGGGCAAAGACCCCCAGCACTATGGTATCGGCATAAAGGAAGTCTGGGAGATTCCGGCAGAAAATCACGAGGAAGGCCTCGTCATACACGGCCTGGGCTGGCCCCTCAACGAAAGCAATTCCGGTGGCGGTGCTTTCATGTACCACGCCGAGAACAACCAACTCTATATAGGACTGATTGCCGACCTAAATTACAGCAACCCGCACATGAGCCCGTTTGAGGAGTTTCAACGCTGGAAACTCCACACGGAAACCGTCAAATACTTGAAGGGCGGTACCCGACTGGTCTACGGTGCACGTGCCATCACCAAGGGCGGACTAAACTCGCTGCCCAAAATGCATTTTCCTGGCGGCCTGCTGATCGGTTGCGACGCTGGCACCTTGAATAGTGTCAAAATCAAGGGCAATCACACTGCCATGAAGAGTGGCATGCTCGCGGCAGAAGCCGTTGTCGAAGCGCTTGCACAGGGCGAGGCTGCACCTGCGGACCTACGTTCGTATGCAACTAAGATGGAATCGTCGTGGTTGTACGACGAGCTTTATACTACCCGCAACTTTTCCGGTTTCATGCACAAATTTGGCTTACTGCTCGGTGCAGCGATGGTGTGGATTGACCAGAATATTTTTGGCGGGAAATTGCCCTTCACCCTCAACGACGACAAGCCAGACTATGCAGCCATGAAACCAGCGGCGCAGTGTAAGAAAATACACTATCCGAAGCCGGATAACACTCTTAGCTTTGACCGCTTGTCCTCCGTATTCCTGTCTAACACCAATCATGAGGAAGACCAGCCCTGCCATCTCACGCTGCTTGATCCTAGTGTGCCAATAGCCATAAATCTGCCGCTTTATGATGAACCTGCGCAGCGCTACTGCCCAGCGGGTGTCTACGAAATTGTGGAGGATGCTGCAGGGCCGCGTTTCCAGATCAATGCTCAAAACTGTGTGCACTGCAAGACCTGTGACATCAAGGATCCGTCACAAAATATTGTCTGGACGACACCGGAGGGTTTCGGGGGACCTAATTACCCCAACATGTAGAGACGTGCTGGGTAGTAAGCTACGAAATCTACCAAGCGTTCGGCAGCGCAAGTTCAAATGCGCCTGACCTCAGGATGACGTTGCCATCTCGGGGTTCCGCCAAATCTACCAGCCTGTACCAAACCGGCCGCGTACACAGTGCTGTGAGTCCATGCGACAGGCTCAGTGCTGCAATATTGCCTACCACTGGATCAAGAAACAGTGGATTCTCCTTGCTTACCCGTATTCGTCGACCGGTATTGAGTGTCGCCTCCAGCACATCTTCACCGTCCACTTCAAGCACATCGATATCCGTAACGAGCAGAGCGTGCGACGCAACTGCAATGCGCCACTTTTCAGTAGGTGTGACAAGATAGTATTGGCCGTCTTCCTCACGACGCAGGATGCTGGCAAATAGTCGTACCAGGGACTCCCGCTCGATTTTTCCTCCCTCGTGGAACCAGACACCCTGGCTATCGATGCGTATGGAGATGTCGCCGTTGAGCGGTGGATGCCAAAGATGCAATGGCGGGGAGTCGAAGTTCTTATCAGCTCTGACTTGCGCCGCGATGGATTCAAATGGAGTATTCACTTTCACACCTCTGGTATCGGCCTGCCGGCTGCGTTATAACAGCTAAAATCGGAACTACCCGCATGTAGGGCATATGATTAACTGGATACGCACAGCGGTTGTCAACTGGCTCAAGTATAAAAAGCCTCTTCCGCGTACTCCACTTAGCGATTTCGAGCGCATACGCCACGAGGTCAAAGCCTGTGACGTTCTACTCGTCGAGGGTCGCTCCAGAGTCAGTGAAGTCATCAAATTGATTACGCAGAGCAACTGGTCCCACGCGGTACTCTACATCGGGCGATTGCACGATATCGAGGATCCGTTACTTAGGGAAAGGCTCGGCGCGCACTTCCACGGGAACGCCGATAAACAGCTAATTGTTGAAAGTGAGCTAGGCATGGGCACTGTGGTGCGTGCACTGACGGCATACGAACATGAACACATACGTATTTGCCGACCTCGCGGACTAGGTTACAACGACAGCCAGAGGGTGCTTGCTTATGCTATTGGAAGACTCGGAACCGCCTATGATGTGCGGCAGATATTTGATTTGGCGCGCTTTCTGGTCCCATGGGTTGTTATGCCTCGACGCTGGCGCTCAACACTGTTCAGCGCTCGCCCGGGGAAAAGTACCCAGACGGTCTGTTCGACCATGATCGCCGAGGCCTTCGGCTATATACAATTCCCGATACTGCCACTCGTTAGGCGCTTGGAAGGAGACAGGGTTCAGCTGTATATGCGCAACCCTAAACTTTGTACACCGAGTGATTTCGATTACTCGCCATACTTCGACATCATCAAATACCCTTTTCTGGATTTTCACCACCACGCCGACCAGCGTCTGCTCCCCTGGCAGGGAGCTGCGAGTCTCAGTGCACAGGAAAAAGGCATGTATGTGACTGCCGACTCGGATCTAAACTCGCTTAGTGATGATACCCAGTAAGCAGGACGGTATTGCTTACAGGGCGCAGTCGCCGATCAAGCGGACATTAATAACACCTTCTATCGACCGCATTTTGTTCAGCACAGCAGAAGCAGGTTGTGTACTGATATCGATCAGATTGTAGGCGACTTGATCGCGACTTTTATTGAGCATGTCAATGACATTAATATTTTCGTCAGCCAGAATTGAAAGAACACTGCCAAGAATTTTGGGAACATTTTCATTTGTCACCGACAAACGACAGCCGCTGACACGATCCAACTGCAGGCTTGGGAAATTGACGGCATTGTGAATATTACCGTTTTCGAGGAAGTCCCGCAGCTGGTCAGCCGCCATGATAGCGCAATTGTCCTCCGCCTCATCCGTGCTCGCACCAATATGAGGCATCAATATCACGTCCTCGCGGCCTATCAGTTGCGGGGTGGGAAAATCGGCAATGTATTTGCGCAGTTGGCCGTTTTTCAGGGCCTGCAGCAACGCGTCTTGGTCGATGATTTCCTGCCGGGCAAAGTTAAGTAGGCAAGTGCCGGGACGCATGACATGCAATACTTCTGCATTGATCAGGCCACGTGTCGAATCCAGTACAGGCAAGTGCAGACTGATGTAGTCACATCGTGCAAACAATGCGGATAGCGTGTCTGCCCTGCGCACTTGGCTGGAAAGCCGCCACGCCGCCTCAACAGAAAGGGCTGGATCGAAACCCATAACCTCCATACCCAACGTCAGCGCCATTTCGGCGACCAGTGAACCGATAGCGCCCAGGCCGACGACTCCGAGGGTTTTGCCGACCAACTCACTTCCCTTGAACCGTTTCTTCTGGGCTTCGAGCAACTTGTTTAGTTCGCTTTCATCTGTCATGTCGCCCAGTGTCCGAACATACTCGATACCTTCGATAACACCGCGCGAGCCTAGCAATAGGCCGGTGGCCACCAATTCCTTAACTGCATTGGCATTTGCCCCCGGCGAGTTGAAAACCGGGATGCCGCGCGCTGTGCAAGCGGCCACGGGGATATTGTTAACGCCAGCACCAGCGCGCGCGATTGCCAGTACTGACTCTGGGATATCCTCTTCTCGCAGCTTATAACTGCGCAGAAAGATGGCATCCGGCTGGGAGAACTCACTCGCGATCTCGTAACCATCACGCGGTAAACGCTCCAGACCTTTCAGCGATATCTGGTTGAGTGTCAGTACCTTTTTTGCCATATCTGCCTCAAATTGCACGACGTTACAGTACGCTGATATCGGCACGGTCGCGCAATCCGCGCTGTAACTCATCGTTGATGAGATTGCCCGACTCGCCACTCAACGTTTGTTGCAGCTGTTCTCTTTCCGCGCCCTGCAATCCTTTGTAATCGCCTGCGCTAACGCGCATGAGCTCTACGACAAGGACGTCGCCAGTAGGTGCGATGATATAGTCGGTCGAAGGTTTATCGGCCGCCGGTGGTGGTAGTTCAAAAATACGGCGCAAGGCCTGCGGAGGAACTGTGGTATTGCGCCGATCGACGCCCAGCTCTACTTGTAACGTATACCCCTGCGATGAGGCAAACTGATCTGCTGCAAGACCGCCGCGCAATTGCTCCAGGGCACGTTCGGCTTCGGCTTCGATAGCGACTCTGGCTGTTTCGCCGGCGACCGCAGCTACCACCTCATCCTTCACAGACGAAAGCGGCTTTAGTTCCGGCGCATTGTGCTTACGCACATGCAGTACGACGAATCTATCTGCCGTGAGTTCTATCACTTCGCTGTTGTTGGTGGACGACATGACGTCCTCGGAAAAAGCAGCCTCCACTAAACTTGAATTCGAAAACAAGCCTTCATTGTTAGTGCGTGTCACCCCATCCGCCTGCTTAACAACCAAACCCAGTTCCTTGGCGGGATAGCCTAGGTCCTCTGCATTGAATGCGAGATCCTTAAGCGATTCCATGGTTCGTAACAGCACCACACGTGCATCATCCCCCTGGATTTGCTCCTGCAGCTGTGCGCGGACATCTTGGAGACTTGGTTGCTCACCTTTCTTCCGTTCCGTTACTACAATCAAATGGGTTCCCGCTTCTGTTTCGATCGGCCCAGAGACATCCCCTGGCTCTAACTGCGCAATTGCTGCCTCCATGGGCTCCGGAAAAGTGTCTCCACTCGAGTAGCCCAGATCACCCCCCTTATCGGCAGAGCCCACGTCCTGGGAGAACTCCTTTGCCACATCGGCAAACGCTGCACCCGCGGCAAGCTTCTCTTGAGCCACGCTTAGTCGCTGCTTTAAGTCGCTCTGACCATCCGACTCAAACAGTATATGGGATACGCGGTTTTGAGTTTTGAACTGGGCTTCCTGCTTGGAGAGTTCATATGCTTCCAGAATGGCACTTTCCTCTACGGGCTGTACGAAATCAGCCAGCGTCAGTTCAAGATAGTCGATATCGACCGATTCTGAGGTTTGGAAGTCATTTTGGTGCGCTTTGTAATAGGCCTCTATTTGTTCGTCAGTCACTGGCGTGGTCGAGGAAAAATTTTCGATTGGTATTGTGAAAAAACGCAGATCACGCTGCTCCCATATGACATGAGCGCTTAACTCTTGCTCGGATGGCGTTACAAAATCGCTGCCAGCAATCCCGCTGCGCAGCTGGTTCAAAAGCATATCGTCATGCAAGCTTTGCTTAAAATAGCCAGGAGTATAACCAGCACCGGAGAGAACACTTTTGTAAACCTCGGGAGAAAACGCTCCATCGACCTGGAACTGTTCCATACCTCCAACGAGCGCGCCGATTTCTCGCTCAGAGATTGCCAGTTTTAACGCCTGAGCGGATTGCATTAGCAATTTGCGGTTAATCAACGACTCCATAGCCTGGGGACGAAGTCGATCATCGTCAAGCATCGCAGGGTCGACATTGTCGCCCATCATTTCTACCAAGCGCCGCTTCTGAGTGTCTAACGCCTGTTGCAGTTCCTGTGGATAGATTGACTCGCCGTTAACTTCTGCAATCTCATTGCCGCCACCGCTGACCAAGATAGATTCAATACCAAAAAATGCGAACGATATGACGATAAGGCCCACTACGATCTTGGCGGTCGGGCCCTCAATGTGCTGACGTATGTCTTGTAGCATGACTAATTCTCTGTGGTCCTAAAAAAAAAGCGCACGGAGAGTGCGCCTTTTTCGTTGAATATCATGACCGCAAACTCGGCTTCACCAGACGTTGTTGCAACTGGTCAGCTAAAACCGCGATTGCCCTCCTTTTAGCTTTTAACAGCGTCTTTTAGCGCTTTTCCAGCTTTGAAACCAGGCACAGTGGAAGCAGCGATCTGTATCGTTGCGCCCGTCTGTGGGTTGCGACCGCTGCGTGCGCTGCGCTCTTTTACGGAAAAAGTTCCGAAGCCTACCAGAGTGACCTGCTCCTTATTCTTCAACTCGTGGGTGATGGTGTCTAGTACGGCGTCCAGAGCACGTCCAGCGGAAGCTTTTGGCAGATCCGCGGCCGCTGCAATTGCATCTATCAGTTCAGTTTTATTCATATTTATCCCCTCGAAAGTTATCGCTGTGGAAGAAGCTGTATGTTGACCCCAAGTAACAAGAAGCAGGGCTATTGATCTGCCCTGCTCTCCCAATTACCGGTTAAAGCAAGGTGCGCTCTAGTGTAGTCATTGGCCCGAGAAAACACCACGCAGATGGCCGCCAGACTTTATACCAGAGACGGAATGCCGGTCAATAATCTTCGCCCCTGTTAGTGCGTATTTATACGATTTTTTTCGTCCTTTTCCTTATCGGTAGCTGAAGACATGGATTCGGCGAGAAACTCTTCGTCGCTCAATGGCTCAGGCATGGATTCGAGAGCCAATGCGAGTACTTCATCAATCCATTTCACCGGACGAATATTGAGGTGCTCTTTAATATTCTCCGGAACCTCTTTCAAGTCCCGCTCGTTTTCCTTGGGAATTATGACGGTCTTAATGCCGCCACGGCGTGCCGCTAATAGTTTCTCCTTAAGTCCACCGATGGGTAATACTTCGCCACGCAGTGTAATCTCCCCGGTCATCGCCACATCCGAACGAACCGGAATACTGGTCAGCACCGAAACCAATGCCGTGCACATAGCTACACCAGCACTAGGGCCGTCCTTGGGTGTGGCCCCCTCGGGAACGTGAATGTGGACATCATGATTTTCGTGGTAGTTGGCAGGAATACCCAACATCTGCGAGCGACTGCGCACCACAGTGGTCGCCGCCTGAATGGATTCTTGCATTACATCGCCGAGTGAGCCGGTCTGAACATGCCGCCCCTTTCCTGCAACGGCTACGGCCTCAATGGTGAGCAATTCGCCACCGACGGAGGTCCATGCCAGCCCCGTGACTTGACCTATTTTGTTGGTTTCTTCCGCGATACCGTAGTTGTATTTCCTCACACCCAGTAAATCAGGCAGCATTTCTGCGGTGACTGTTGTACCTGTCGAGATTTCACCCAAAGTAAGCGATTTGACTATTTTGCGGCAAACCTTGGCGATCTCTCGCTCTAACGAACGCACACCAGCTTCTCGCGTGTAGTAACGAATAATATCGATCACCATATCCGGCGCTACAATCAACTCATCCTTTTTTAGGCCATTCAGTCTGATTTGTTTGGGAATGAGGTAACGCTCTGCGATATTGAATTTTTCGTCTTCGGTATAACCGGGTATCCGAATAACCTCCATACGATCCAGCAATGCCACAGGAATATTCATAGTATTGGATGTACAGACGAACATGACATCAGACAAATCGTAGTCTACCTCCAGATAATGGTCGTTAAAGGCGTGGTTTTGCTCGGGATCCAGCACTTCCAACATAGCAGATGCCGGGTCACCGCGATGATCCATGCCCATCTTGTCGATTTCATCGAGTAAAAACAGTGGATTTTTTACGCCAGCCTTGGCCATTTTCTGCAATAACTTTCCCGGCATCGACCCAATATAAGTACGCCTATGGCCGCGTATCTCAGCCTCATCGCGCACGCCACCGAGCGCCATTCGGACAAATTTTCGGTTAGTTGCGCGCGCGATTGACTCTCCCAAAGATGTCTTTCCGACACCTGGAGGCCCCACCAGGCAAAGTACGGGGCCCCTCACTTTGCGTACCCGCTTCTGCACCGCAAGGTATTCCAGAATGCGATCCTTGACTTCTTCGAGACCGTAGTGGTCTTCATCCAATATGGCGGAAGCCCACTTAAGATCATGCTTAACTTTGCTGCGTTTGGTCCACGGCACGCTGACCATCCAATCGATATAGCTACGCACCACTGAAGCCTCCGCTGACATCGGAGACATCATTTTCAGCTTACCCAATTCTGTTTGCGCCTTGTCCTTTGCCTCCTGTGGCATTCTCGCCTTGTCGATTCGAGTTTGCATTTCATCCAACTCATTGGGTGCTTCATCCATATCCCCCAATTCTCGCTGAATGGCCTTCATCTGCTCGTTCAGGTAGTACTCGCGCTGGCTTTTTTCCATCTGTTTCTTGACGCGTCCTCGAATTCTCTTTTCAACCTGAAATAATTCGATTTCAGCGTCCATCAGTCCCATCAGGTGTTCCAACCGGACACGAATACTGGACATCTCAAGGATATGTTGCTTTTCCTCTAGCGAGACGCTCATATGCGCTGCGATGGTGTCAGCCAAGCGACCCGGTTCATCAATACCGGTGAGGGAAGTTAGCACCTCTGCAGGAACTTTTTTGCTGAGATTTACGTACTTCTCGAACTGGGCAATCGTGGAGCGAAGCAGTGGTTCGACTTCACGCTCGGGAATATCTTCGCTGATAATCTCTCGAACGCCTGCCACGGTGAACTGCCCCTCATCGTCCACACTGTCGACAGCAGCTCGGTAGCTGCCTTCGACCAGTACTTTGATGGTTCCATCCGGCAGTTTGAGTAACTGCAAAATATTGGAGACCGTTCCCACCTGGTAGATGCCATCGGCGGCAGGATTGTCATCGGCTGCGTTGCGTTGTGCGACTAACAATACCTGTTTGTCATTGGCCATGGCATCTTCTAGAGCTTCAATGGATCGCTCCCGACCGACGAACAGAGGCAAGACCATGTGAGGATAGACCACGACGTCTCTCAATGGCAGCAGAGGTAACTCAATGACTGAAGAAGAATCCATACGATCCCCTGGGTTTTTTTTTGCAAGAATACCTGTATAGCTTTTATGTGGGGAGGGAATCCCCAAAATCAAGCGCACAGTGCCCTAATTAACCCACACCAGCCCTGCTTCATGGGACTGGAACTTACTAATCGTCGGTAGAGGCCGCTCGTGCTGTTGGCTCGTTGTTCTGATAAACCAGCAGAGGTTCAGAATCCCCGCGGATAACTGATTCGTCGATAACAACCTTGCTGACGTTATCGAGGGAGGGAATGTTATACATAGACTCGAGAAGGACACCCTCTAGTATCGAGCGCAGTCCACGGGCACCGGTTTTGCGTTCCATGCCTCGCTCGGCGATCGCGCGAAGGCCATCTTCGCGAAAGTCCACCTCAACACCTTCCATTTCAAACAGCTTACTGTACTGTTTGGTTAGGGAATTTTTTGGTTCAGTGAGAATCTGTACCAGTGCCTCCACATCCAATTCTTCCAAAGTGGCAATGACGGGGAGTCGACCGACAAACTCCGGTATCAAACCGTAATGCACCAGATCTTCTGGCTCCAGTTGCGATAGTAGTTCACCGACGTTGCGCTTCTCGTCTTTGCTCTTCACCTCAGCACCAAAACCGATGCCACCTTTTTCAGAGCGATTGCGAATCACCTTTTCCAGTCCAGCGAACGCGCCACCACAGATAAAGAGTATATTTGAGGTGTCGACTTGCAGGAATTCCTGTTGAGGGTGCTTCCTTCCTCCCTGTGGCGGCACGGATGCAATGGTACCCTCTATTAATTTGAGCAATGCCTGTTGCACACCTTCACCGGAGACATCCCGGGTAATGGATGGATTGTCAGACTTGCGGGAGATCTTGTCTATTTCGTCGATATAGACAATGCCCACCTGAGCTTTTTCTACATCGTATTCACATTTTTGCAAAAGCTTCTGGATGATATTCTCGACATCCTCACCAACATAACCG
>JANNXP010000184.1:0-3803 GCA_031409615.1 Haliea sp.
TCATGGCATGGCACATTTTCACGCTCCATCGCGGTGCGTGGCACCAAAATGGCGCGCTGCTGTGCGCTGTGCCGGGTGCGCGAAATGCTCTAGACTCTGGTGGTCTTCACCACAGCACTCAGCGGTAAATCCTATGGCACTTCGACCCCCCCCACCCCCTTGGGAGTTATTGCAGCAGGTCAGCGATCTGGTTGGGGGCAGCGGCGTTAAAGGTGAAGTGGACAAGGGCATGCGCTCACTGGCGCAATCCGCATTATCACGCCTCGATGTGGTGAGCCGCGAAGAGTTTGATGCCCAGACGGCAATACTGCAGCGCACGCGCAGCAGAGTGATTGCGCTGGAGGCGGCATTAGAAGCGCTGACCAAGGACATGGAGGCCCTGACCAGACCGAGTTAACCGCTGCTGCCTAAGCTGCGCAACCGGACCGTTAAAGAGACTCAATAGCCAGTAAAAACGCGCTCAGGGAAGAGCCATGGAACTATCGATAGTGTATAGCAGGGCGCTCGCAGGTATCGAGGCGCCATTGGTAAGGGTAGAAACCCATTTATCCAATGGGCTTCCTGCGTTTCATATCGTGGGCCTGCCGGAGACGGCCGTACGCGAAAGTAAGGATCGCGTACGCAGCGCCATTCTCAATTCCCATTTCACCTTCCCTGACCGGCGCATCACCATCAATCTGGCGCCGGCCGATCTGCCCAAGGAGGGCGGACGCTTTGACCTGCCTATCGCCCTGGGCATTCTCAGCGCCTCAGGGCAGGTGCCACCGGACTACCTGGACCAACACGAATTTCTGGGGGAACTGGCCCTGGACGGCAGCCTGCGACCGGTTCCCGGTGTGGTGGCCGCCGCCAGTGCGGCCGTGCGCGCTGGTCGGCAATTGGTGGTCGCCACCGCCAGCGCCGCGCTGGCCGCCCACGTCCCCGGCAGCAAGGTGATTGCCGCGCCTGATATTCTTACGCTGTGCGCCCACCTCAATGGCAGCGAGACCATCGCCGCCGCGCTGGCCAGAGCAACGATCACTGGCCGCAACCACCCCGATTTGCGCGATGTGGTAGGGCAGGAAGGTGCGCGTCGCGCGTTGGAAATTGCCGCCAGCGGCGGCCACAATCTTTTACTGTGGGGCCCACCAGGCACCGGTAAAACCCTTCTGGCCAGCCGCTTACCCGGGATACTGCCACCACCGGGCCCTGAGGAAATGTTACTGGGTCTGGCGTTGCGCGATGTATACCATCACGCTGAAGCGGACGAATTTATTTTTCAGCGACCCTTCCGCAATCCCCATCACAGCGCCACTGCCGCAGCCTTGGTCGGCGGCGGCGGCAAACCGCGCCCGGGCGAGATTTCCCTGGCCCACGGCGGTGTACTGTTTCTCGATGAACTGCCGGAATTCAGCCGCCACTGCCTGGAGGTCCTCAGGGAACCCATGGAGTCCGGCGCGATCACGATCGCCCGCGCCAATCACCGGATCACCTACCCGGCCCGCTTCCAGCTGGTCGCGGCCATGAATCCCTGTCCCTGTGGTTTCCTCGGCGACGTCGAGCGGCCCTGCCGTTGCACACCGGACCAGATTCAGCGCTACCGGGCGCGCGTTTCAGGCCCTCTGCTGGACCGTATCGACCTGCATGTCCAGGTCGGCAGATTAGCCCCAGGTGAACTGCTCACACCCCGATACACAGGCGAATCCTCTGCGGTGGTGCAGGAGCGGGTCTGCCGCTGCCGGGAGCGCCAGGAACAGCGGCAGGGCGTACCTAACGCCCTGCTCTCCCCCGAAAGATTGGCAAGTGTTTGCTTACTGGGCGACAAAGAGAGGGCAGGCCTGGAGTCCGCCGCCAAAAAAATGTACCTGTCCGGCAGGGGCCTGCATCGAACTCTCCGCGTGGCACGCACCATCGCCGACCTCGAGGCAAGCGAAACGATTGGTATGGCGCACATTACGGAAGCGCTGGCTTATCGCGGGTGAAGCGAACAGCCACTGTAACGGGCAACTGCTTGGCGATTAGCGGCCAACGCGCCCATTGTTTACGTTTCCGGCAGCATCTAGCACCAATCTGGTGCGCAATCATGCGTCGCAGGTAGCCTTGCTTGCACGCCTTCTTCTTCAGCTCAAGAACGTTTGTGAGCTACACAATAGAGAGTAAACAGCCCCGGCGTTGATGGTGTTGGATGGCTTCCACCCCGATGGAGGAGGATAGGTGCATTTTACAGACGGCTCCCGAACAATTATAGATGAAAGTAAACGCCCAAAGGTATTTCATATCTATTGTGAGATGAGTTGGTGCAGGCAAGAGCATCTTTCCGCTCTCATTTTTCGAGCAAATGTTGCAGAATCTCCGTAAATTGCTCAGGTGTTCGCCATGCATCACCACAGACCATGCGTGGGATCTCATAAGTAGGGGTGGTTGCATCGATGAATTTCTGCGCTGTGCTAAATGCCCCGACCATGCCATGTTCACGTTGATGGTGTGGAAGATATGTTTTTGATAAAAATGGACTTACGTGTCCGTAAGGGTAAGCAAATAGGCTCGTTCGCTGACCGAATGCCTCTAGCTGCTGATCTATAAATACCGCCGCTACCCGCACTTGAAGATCGGCCTTCGCATAACTATCGATACTATAAAAATTTCCCGCTGACCCAGGTAGCAGCATGCCATCAGGCAATGCGGGGTGTAAATGATCCCAGCTGTGATTTTCGATCGCGAGCAGCCCTTCAGAGGCCGCCTGTCGCCACCAACTATCGTCACTTAGCGGCCTACCTTCATAGCAGCCCTGGTCAATTGCCCGCCTGGCCGCGGGAGAAGCAATCACAAAGGCAGTTAGCAGGGCTCTACCTGTTAGACCGAGATACGCAGAAGAGTCACGCAAAATATTAGCGAACGAACGCTGCATACCAAATAGTGGATGGTCATAATCTTGCCAATCCAGAGTGGTGCCATCGTCACAACTAAACGCAACAAATCGATCCGGGAGGTCCTCGTGTTGTTGCGATGAAAGTTTATTCGCGATTTCCAGCAAGGATATTACTGGTAGACCAGAGTCGCAGACCGCACGAAGATCCTGCTCGAATGCGCAATGATCGTTGCTACTGTAATCATAACCGCCGCAGTTCTGCGAATGATATGCCAGCACGAGACCTTTCATTAGATGCAACTGATCCTCAATTCCGAACCAACAAGAGGCCCGTTCTGTAGCGTGCCTACTTTGGGACACCTCTTCACGAGACATAACTCAGCGACATACAACATAACTATGACAAAAATAAGGCCTGTTTTTTGATCCTTACTCGGCCTCGATCAAGATTAGTCGAATAATTACAGAATTGCACTTCAAACTGGGTTGGCTACCCCGCAGTGGGAAGCTATTTATCCCAAGCCGCTCGTCTTAAGATCAAAGAGAGCACCATTCTATTTAGCGTAAAGGTCTAGTACCCTTGCAAATACTATCCGAAAAGGATCAAACTGAATCAATATTCGAACTGAAGATTCGAGCCAGTGTGATAACTAAAATGTTTAAAACTTGGAATTCACGTCGGCTTACTCGTCGCTCGAGAAGCTCCCGCCTATCCGTTCCAATACTCTGCTATCACAGCTGGACTATTTACGGTACTTCGTATGAAACCAATGACCATGTGGCGCTGGAAAATGACCTGGCGACATTAGCGCGCAAGGGTTACTAGATTCTTCCGCTAACTGTATTAGTTGCTGTACTTCGCGGTGATATCCCCAAGGAGACTATTCTAGGCGAAAAACTAGTATGTATCACCTGTGACGACGGAATGGATTATGACTATTGTGACTATTTGAGC
>JANNXP010000185.1:0-6705 GCA_031409615.1 Haliea sp.
GAGATTACCAGCAACTTCCCGGAGCCGCCGGGATCGCCCGCTGATCCGGAACATTACCTAAAACATATCGATGATGTCTATGTCACCGATGCTTACAACTCTCTTTCCATTGAAGGATACCGGGTTAGCCCGGAACTTATAAACCGCGTCCGCAGCGGCGACTGGAATCCGGACAATGATGAAGATGACCGCCAGCGCCGGGACGCCCTGGCTGCGCGCGGCTACTGGCAAGCCCACCAAAGAGTAAAAGAAACCGTCACCCGCATCATCGCCGGAGAAAATCCCGGTGCAGCCACCGATGCCGATCACAGCGACTGGTATCAGGCGCTATTTGGACCAAGCGTTACTGCCGGCCTTCTAAGAACGTCTGATCTTGCCGGGTACAGAGCCGATCAGGTCTATATTCGCAATTCACTGCACACCCCTCTCCGCGTCCAGGCCGTACGGGAATGTATGCCCGTGCTTTTTGACTTGTTGCGAGAAGAAGCCGATCCAGCAGTCCGTGTTGTTCTTGGTCATTTCGTATTTGTCTATATCCATCCCTATATGGATGGAAATGGCCGCATGGGGAGGTTCCTAATGAATGCCATGCTGGCAGGAGGCGGCTACCCCTGGACGGTTATTCCGGTAGAACGGCGCAATGATTATATGCAGGCCTTGGAGCAAGCGAGCGTTCATCAGAATCTCCAGCCATTCACCGCATTCCTGGCAGGTCTGGTTGGTGGGCAGGATCAGTATGAAAAAAATGGTGGGCCGTGATGGATTGATGATTACGCCCTTGGGGGCGTAATCACCCCGGCGGGGCGCCTGCGCTTTGCTGCGGCGTCAAAAACGCTGGCGCGTTTTTTCGAACGGTGGTTGAACCAGACGAAACCGACAATGCTAAATTAAAAATGCCACCGCAAGGGTGGCATTTTTAATTTAGATGGTGGGCCGTGATGGATTCGAACCATCGACCAATTGGTTAAAAGCCAATTAATCGGCCCTTTACCCTGTATACATCATCTCACCAACTTGTTGTTAGTTAAGCATTTATATACACAGCTGTAAATTGCTGTACACTGATGCAAACAAAAAAAGGACACCAAAAAGGACACCATATTATCCCGTGGAGGGACAACGCTATGCTAACGGATACACAAGTAGCAGGGCTGCGAGCCAAAGATAAGCCCTACAACATTAACGACAAGAACCCTGCTCTCAAGCCCGGCGGGCTTGCTGTCCGGGTACGCCCGCTAAAATCGGATAAAACTGGCAAGGGCAGCAAAGATTGGATCTATACGTACACCGTCGACAACGCTCGGACAGGCGGGCCGCAGAAAAAGCGGATCAGCTTAGGCCCTTATCCTGCAGTATCGCTGTCGCAAGCCAGGACGAAAGCTGCTGATAAAGCTGCCGAGCTAGCAAACGGCATAGATCCACAGCAAGCACGTCAGGAGCGCAAAGAAACCGCGAGGCTGGCAGCTAATAGGGCGACACTCAAGCAACTTCTGGAAGTGTACCTGACGGGACTGGAAACCAGGGCACAGGAGAGCGGCAGAGGTGCGATTTCTGCCAAATCCATACGCTCCATTGTGGAGCGGTACGTCTATACTCACGACAACCTACCCGATATGCCCGCAACCGAAGTCTCCTCGACAGACATATCGTCACTACTAAAACGCACCGTTGACAACCGTAAGCAGGTTAAGCGAGCCGGAGTAATGGTGGACGTTGGATCAGGGAACAAAACAACACAGAAGAGACTTCGCCAGGCCCTGCACGCCGCATATGCCGAGATCATACGCCGCCGATTTGACCCCGCTCTGTCTGCACTGGATTTTGGCGAAATTCAATACAACCCAGTATCACCTGTCCAGTTGGAACAACGTGGGAAGATTGCTGTGTCTGTCAAAACCAAGCACTCCCTCTCAGAGGACGATGTCCGTTCCGTATGGAATTACTTACGAACGACGGACAAGAACGAGTCTGTAATTGGGCTCGTGAAGCTCTGCATGCTCACCGGGCAGCGCCCGGGTGACATCCGGCAAGTAAAGTGGAAGCACTGGATACGAAAAGATAACAGGCTGGAAATACCTGCCGAAATAACGAAAAACGGTCGTGATCACACTGTCTACCTAGGTGAGCGGGCTCAATCTGTCTTAGCTGGCTTACTAAAGGTAACGGGAAGTCAGGAGCACATATTTGCTGGACGCATAGGAAAGTCAAAATGGACAGGTAAACCTGTCCGGGCCGAGACTGTATCCCATGTCGTACATCAAATATCGACAGGCGCAGGCGTAGCAAAATTTGACCTGCGCGGCGATATGCGCAGGACTTGGAAGGAAATGGCAGCTCGAAGCGGTGTTAGTTTTGAACTACGCAACCGCATCCAAAATCATGCATTCACTGATGTTTCCAGTCGTGTCTATGACAAGTACGACTACTTGGCTGAGAAGGCACACGCAATGGCGCAGTTTGAGCATTACTTCGACTCGATGCTGCTCGAGCACAAAGAGCCCAAGGTTATCCAGATCCATGCTCACGGTGTCTCCATTTGAAAACCTCAAGCGAGGCATTCGGTCGTGAGCCCGATAAGCCGGGCCCACGCACCGATCTCTTCGCCCGGTGGGGGCAAATAGAAACCGGGAATGAAGCTTTGAAACTCTACGAGGCAAAAAGAAAGCGGAAATTCGAGGGGCGCAAATTCACGCTGGAAGACGCATTCGATGAGATCGCTAATAAGCCGGGACCACGTTTAAGACCCCGTACCGTTAAAAAATACTACTACCTCGCTAAAGCGCACAGAGCACAACTTGAGAAATTAGAAAAACTGCGCGGGATCATACCTGATAGCAGCTGGCAATCTGGGCTCTCAGAGGATGATCTTGAACAGTGGGCAGCAACCGTTACGCCAATCAAACGTCGCCGCAGACGCAGAAGTCGATTGAGAAGGCTGCCTTAAATTTTTTAACCATCTGATTAATTTGTATTTTCCACGCTTACAAGCAATTCGTGTCTAAAACTTCATAAAACCAGAGTTAGCCTGCCGGTGCATGTCAACGTACACCTAAGGAGGCATACTCATGCAAAGTATCAACAAAACTAATCCGGTTCTCGATCCCTCGCCAGCTCTCGCGCGCAAAATCGACGAAATTGCTGCCAAGCTTGATCAGCTATTCGGAGCAGATGCGGCAAACCACTTCAACACATCACAACATTTCCTGCTCAACCAGACTGAGATTTGCGCCCATAGCGGCCTGAGCCGCCAACAGATTTCCAACATGATAGCGAGGGGAGAATTCCCTGCGCCGGTTCAGCTGGTGGGACGCCGCCGCGCATGGAGACTGGCCGACTTTAAGGCGTGGATTTCCAGCCGTCCACTAGTTGGGGGCGAAGGGAACGCGTGGAATGGAGGGCCGATCAATGAAAAGGCATGAAGAAAAACGGGCTCAACGTAGACAGCGACAACGGTCGAAACAGAAGAGTACGCATCGCAACTTAGTGTTAGAGCGTTGCGGATTATGTGGCGAAGAAACGAAACATGCCGCCGCACATGCTCTATTCATGGGTGATGACGGGTCATTGATTCCCTACATAGTTTGTCCCACGTGTTTTAGTAAAGATCTGGCAGGAGAGAACGCAAACCCCAACTTGGCGGCACAAAAAGCCGAGTTTAACCTCATCATTACCGAACCAGAAGGGGGTGTTCATTGAGCAATCTCCGCCTTTCGAACTATTTTTCAGCTCCCCCAGTGCAAATCTCAAATAGTAAATTTCTTCAGTGCACGGTAGGAAAATCTAGAGCCGAGGCGCGAACCCTCGTGGCCGGGTTCAGAGGTGACCCGGGGGTGCCAAGGATCAAGGATGCCGAAACCGGCCAATGGCGTGGAGAGGCTACCTGGCGAGCCCACCCCGTGGCGAGTTACAGCAAACTACCACAAATTGTTAACCGCGATTCCAATACATTTTTCTGCATCAGCCAATTTTCGCCAATCCCTCAAAGTGAGGGGATGGTATACAGGCGACGTAAAGATGCTTTCGTTCGTATGCCATGCCTATTTCTTGACGATATAGGATCTGGACCCGGCGGAAAGATCGCGGCAGAAAAGTTGAAACTTTCGCCTTCCTGGGTATTGGAGACTTCACCTGACAATTATCAGGTTGGGTACATCCTCGCCAAGCCCATCGAAGACCGCGTCACGGCTGAGCGATTGCTTTCGGCCTTGGTGAGTCAAGGACTCTCTTCCGTCACCGATCCAGGCATGCGCGGTGTTACACGTTACGGGCGGCTGCCCGAAGGCGTCAACGCTAAAGCCAAATATGTGAAGCAGCTCGGCCAACCGTTTGTCCACAAACTCAGGTATTGGTCGCCGGACACAACATACTCCTTGCAGGAGATGGTGGAGGCCTACGGTCTTGACCTCGATTCAGTGGCTGTCAGTGAGCAAGTGTCAATGTTCGGCAATGCAGTGCGCTGCAATGCTGCAGATGACCACTATCTGCCAGTACTATGCGATCTCAATCTCGTAAAATCGATAGCCCCTAAAACTGGTGAGTCAACATGGGTAGCCATAAGCTGCCCGTGGCTCCAGGAGCATACTGGAGCCGAAGATACCGGTGCTGCATATCGCGTAGGCGGCGGCTTTAAGTGTCATCACGGCCACTGCCAGTTTCGTACATTTACTGACCTCAAAGATTGGCTCCGTAGAACCCACTGTATTGATACGGAGACGCTGGACCGCGCCGCCCTACCCTACAAACAGAGACCGTTAGAGCGTTTCAGGAATCTCTGCAATGAGGGTCTTGATGACTTAGCCGCCTATGCTGTCGTTCTGGATGAATACGGTGATCGTGGCGCGTACGGCGTTATTTGGTCGGCAGTGCAGGCTGGACTAGGTGATAACACAATTATCTGGCTCTTTGACAGGGCCAGATTTCGTTACTTAGGGAATGAAACCGACAGAGACAAACTTAGCGAGCTAATTGGACTAATTAACCAGGTACGCAGTCACCTCTCCAATGAGTGGAGTACTCACACAACTCTTGTCACCGGAAATCTAATCAGGTAACCACACATGGAAATTGTATCGCTTGAACTAGAAAACGATCCGACCGCCAATAAAAATAAGGTTAACGTATGTGAATTAGAAACTGAGTTCGGCTCGATTCTTGCTCACATCCCACCTATCAACTCCAATTCCGCAGACGCGGATATTATCCTGGCTATTAACCACGCGAGAAACCTGAGTGCAAATGAACTAGTCATTGCCAAGGTTATCCAGCGGATACAAGATAAATCTGGTAGATCCTCGCCTGAATGGGAAAATCTCATGATGGCAGGTGAGGCCAACCCTCAAGCCAGACTCGCCGCAGTGTCTTGCGCCCAGAAAATAACTAAGGACCCCACTCTGCAACGGGCTCTGATAAATGCGGCCATTTGCGGGGAAGGCGACTATGCCCTGCAGAGGACAAAAGTTGCCAATGACCTCGGTCTGCCCGTAAGCAGCTTAGATAAACTGGTTGCAAGGTGTCGAGACGCGTATCAATCTGGTCTCCAGGCAAGTGACAGCGAGGAAAATGAAGCAGAGCGCAGCCCTGCCCGCATTGCACTTGGCGACGATTATATCGAGCCCGCTAATACACCGCAGGACGGCAGAATTCTACTTAGGGAGTTTATCGAGCACATAGCTGCCAGGGTCCACATGCGGAATGACCAGGTGTTTGTATCCGCTATTTATGCTTTAGCGACATACTGTTATCTCAACTTTGTTTACTTCCCCTACTTGATGATTACGGCCGCGACAAAAGCAGCGGGCAAGACGGTAGCCGGAGAAACAATCGTGAATTTGTCCGCTAACCCACTATCTACCAGCGGAGTAACCCCTGCGGCAATGTACCGCATCTTAAACGACGGTATCCCACTCACCATGTTACTTGACGAGCGCGATACTGTGACCAATCCCGATGAAAAATCAAATCTTGCACGCATTTTAAACTCAGGCTTTCAGCACAGTGGAAGGGTGGTGCTTTGCGATGGAGAAAGGAAAGAAGTGCGATCCTTCAAAACATATTGCCCGAAGATACTTGTTGGCATTGGGGACTATCTAGATGACACCACCGCTTCGCGATGCATCACGTTATCCATGGAAAAGAAGCCCACCTCAATCAGAGTGTTACGCGTTGTAAATCCAGAAATACCCAGGGAACTTCGTGCCAGGGCCGCGCGATGGGCCCTGGACCACAATGAAGAGGTGCTGGCCGCATACAACTTGCTCCGTGAAGATACTATTTCAGCAATACCGATTGGCGACCGTGAACGAGACATATGGGAGCCCTTGTGGGCTGTTGCCAACACTCTTAGTCCGTCTGGCAAGCTAAGTGCACAGTTAGTGAGGCTGGCCAGCAAATGGGGGGTAGACAATACGCACATTGCGGAAGACCCTAAATTGATGGCACTGGAAGAGCTGTGCAGGGCCAGCCTGGTCGTTTATCTGCGGGCGCGAGCCAGAGCGCGGGCTAAAGGAGAGGATTTTGCATTGAGTACGACATTGCTTCTACCCGATAAAGCTATATATGAAATGGCAATCGCCATCAGCGACGGAGCCTGGGCAGAGTGGAGGGCTGGTCAGCCTATCACGGCACGAGGCTTTACAGTTTTGTTGAATAAATGGAGGCCAGGCGGTAAAGATCTCAAACGGGGCAAGGTACGGTTATCAGCCACGC
>JANNXP010000186.1:0-3568 GCA_031409615.1 Haliea sp.
CGCTTTGCCGCCAAAGGTGCACCAGGTTTTGGCGCCATTGAGCAGCCAGCCGCCTTCGGTGGCGGTAGCCTTCAGGCGCACACCGGCGACATCCGAGCCGTAGTTGGGTTCAGTGACGGCGACCGCGCACAGCGGTTCGCCGACCGCCAGTTGCGGCAGCCAGTGGTGTTTCTGTTCTTCAGTGCCGCCCTTGAGCAGTGCGCGGGCGAGAATTTCCGGCCGCGTGATCAGGCTGCCGGCAGCGCCCAGTGAGCCGCGTGACAATTCTTCGGTGACCACGATCATGCCCAGCGTGTCTTCCTGATCGTCGTCCTGCAGTCCGCCGTAACTGGCCGGAATGGAAAGGCCGAACATCCCCATTTCTTTGAGAGGCTCCAGAATCGCATCGGGAATAATCAGGTCCTCACGATGGATGTGTTCCGCCAGCGGCGCGACGACATCGTCAGCAAAGCGGCGAAACGTATCGCGCATCAGGGTGTGCTGCGCGCTGAGCAGATCGGGCCCCAGGTCGCCGTCCCTGTCCAGCACGGCCTGACCGATGGCGGCGACATTGCGCGCCGCGAGTTGTTGTGACAGAAACTCCGCAGCGGCTGATGCTCCGTCGATGCTGCTTATGTCCTGATGCAAAAGTCCGAAATCGGCCGGGCGGGTACGCAGGCGGTGCAGGGTGTTGGTCACGGCCTCAGCGCAAAAATAGGTGGCGAGCCGGGTGGTATAGGCGTTTGCTGCCGCGGAAGATTTTGCGGTCAACCGCGTGGCGTGTGCCAGCAGGAAGCGCGCGGCGGTGCATTCCGACCAGCTGAGGGATAACTCGTAGGAGGCCAACTGGTGCTCGTCCAGTTTGTTTGGTACAACCCTGTCGCCCTCTGTAGTCTGCACTTTGAGCGCAGACAGCGCCCGACCGATAAGCTGCGTGGTGGCCGCCAACACTGCCAAAGCGTGCTCGAGTTGTTGCTCGTCATGGTGGGGAACTTCAGACATGATTGATCCTGTTCATTGCGACTATTGATAGTAAACGCGGAATACGCCCCGGGAGGTCACCGGTGTCATGAGGGCCTAAAACGGTTCAACCATTCAGGCCGAGAATTTTAGAGCCTTGACCTGTTTTAAACAACTGCCAAGTGTGCGCGTAACGGTATACGCACACCGTGACCAATGGATCAGAATTCGCATGCTTGCCCGGTCACTAGTGCCTTCTGTATCCTTGGCGGCCTTCTTGAGACTCGCCGCACTCTCCGCCAACACCACCAGAGGAATTGCACCATGAACATCAGACCACGCCGCTCACTGCTGTATATGCCCGGCTCCAACCCCCGGGCCCTGGACAAGGCGCGCTCCCTGCCCGCCGACGGCTTGATTCTCGATATGGAAGATTCCGTGGCCCCGGATGCCAAGCAACTGGCGCGCGAGCAGATTGGTGCGGCGCTGGCGCAAGGCGGCTACGGTCATCGGGAACTGATTGTGCGCATTAATGCCTTATCGACGGAGTGGGGCGCCCAGGACATCGAGGCGATCAGCCGCTTTCCCGTAGCGCCGGACGCCGTGCTCATTCCCAAGATTGATACCGCCAAAGATGTGGTGGAGGCCATTGCTGCGTTTGAGAGCGCCGGTTGTCCGGACAGCGTGGCGATGTGGATCATGGCCGAGACACCCCTGTGTATTTTAAATATCGCCGAAGTGGCCGCCGCACATCCGCGCCTCAAGGGCATGGTGATGGGAACCTCGGACTTATCCAAGGATACGCGAGTACGCCACACGCCCGACCGCCTGGGCTTTATCACCGCGCTCAACTTGTGTGTCTATGCCGCCCGGGCGTACGGCCTCACGATTATTGACGGCGTACAACTTGATCTGGAAAACGAGGAACTGCTCCGCGCCTCCTGCGTGCAGGGCAGGGATCTCGGATTCGATGGCAAGAGCCTGATTCATCCCAACCAGGTCGCCGCCGCCAATGCCGCCTTTGCACCTGACGCAGCAGAAATCGCCACGGCTCACAATATTATTGCAGCGTTCGAGCAGGCCAAGGCGAAGGGCAAGGGTGTGGTGGTGGTTAACGGCCGCCTGGTGGAAAATTTGCATGTGGAAGAGGCGCAGCGGCAGTTGGCGCTGGCGGAGGCCATCGCGCAGCTTGGTTAATCTCTAATTATTCAGGCTGTAATAGCGACTATCCCACAGCCCTGTCACTTCCCAATAACCGAGCAGTGATCTAGTCCGGGTAGGCCTCTTTCAGTGTGTAGACTACCTTGCCGGTGGAACTGAGCGAGAGACGATGAATCGCAACGGTTGGCCGGGCGCTGATCTCGAACTGGGACGGGGAGATTGGAACTGTGCCTTAAGCAGACCTATGTTTTTTTGACTGATGCGCCCATCGACGGTTCCAGCGCTGCGTCTAGCGTTTCCATGAAAGCGCTCACCTTGATGGGTTTGGTTACATAGGCAAAGAAGCCAGCCTTCAGGCCGCGTTCTATGTCTGTGGGTACCGCATTGGCACTCACCGCAATGATCGGGATATGCATCGTTGTCGGGTCTCCCCGAAGGATACTCATGGCGTCCAGACCGCTGATTCCTGGCAGGTTGATGTCCATCAGAATCACCGCAGGCAGATGGGAGCGTGCAAGCAGGATGCCCATGTTGCCATCGGTCGCGCTCAACAGGTTCAAGCTAGGGCGACGCGCAATGAGTTGTTCGACGAGATCCAGGTTGGATGGATTGTCCTCGACATAGAGTACGGTACGTTGCTGGGTGCTCGCCGGAAGCGGCGGCTGAATCAGGATCGGATTGGCTAACTCCGGCACCAATTGCTGCGGCACGCTCGCCCGGTTCAAATCGACCCAAAACGTACTACCCACTCCAGGGACGCTGTCTACGCCAATGGTTCCCCCCATCAGTTCGACCAGTCTTTTTGTAACCAGCAGGCCAATGCCTGTTCCTTGCTCCTTACCGGCCTCTCGCCCAAGACGATTGAAGGGCTGGAAAAGTTGTGCAAGCTGTCCTGGCGTGAGACCCGGCCCCGAATCCCTGACGCTGATTCGAATCCCGTCCTGCAAATTTAAGGGGGTGTATTCCACTACAACCGCTCCGCTCGGCTTGTTGTACTTAATTGCATTGGAAAGCAAGTTGATCAGAATCTGTTTGGTGCGGGTACGATCTGCTTGGATGAAACAGGGAGTTACGAATCGTGGATATGTCATGCTGATGTCGCGCATCTGTGCTTGGGATGCAAGCATGTCCTTGCACTCGACGATGACTTCGGCCAGCGAGACCGACTCTTGCGATAGCGTCGCCTTGCCAGACTCTATCAGCGCTAGATCGAGGATTTCGTCGACCAGTTCCAGCAAGTACCATCCGGCTTTTTGAATCTGATCAAGGTTACGCTGCTGAAGGGGAGTTGGCGTCGGCGTCCCGGATTCCATGACTTGGGCGAATCCGAGTACCGCATTCAGTGGCGTGCGCAACTCGTGGCTCATGCTGGAGAGGAAACTTGACTTGGCGATGTTGGCCGCTTCCGCCACCGCCTTGGATGCCTCCAGCTCGACGTTCTTAACTCGAAGCGCTTGATCCAGGAGCT
>JANNXP010000187.1:0-10413 GCA_031409615.1 Haliea sp.
TCGATGATGCCTACACCGCACTGGGAGTACACAAAGGAGTTGGTGACAAGGAATTGAAGCGGGCCTATCGCCGGCTAATGAGTGAAAACCATCCGGATAAACTGATCGCTAAAGGCGTCCCCGAGGCGATGATAAAACTGGCGACTGCACGTGCTCAGGAAATTCAGTCCGCCTATGAGTCGATCAAAAAAACCAGGCCTGCCCTGCGCTGAAAAACGAGTGCGGCTGACGCGATGTCCGTGGGCCGCAGCATTACTGTGTCTTGCGTAACAGGGCGTAGAACAAACCATCTGGGCCCCCGGTTGACGGCAGGAGTTGCCGCCCTGAGGTGGTGGCATTTCCCCAAGACATGTCCACAGGGGACAATTCCGCACCCGTCTGTTCGGCGAGAAAGTGTTGCACCACCTGGCCATTCTCCTCGTCCAGTATCGAGCAGGTCACATACAGCAGCGAGCCCCCGACTTTCAGCAGGGGCCACAGGCCCCGGAGAATGTCGTGTTGCTGCTGCGCCAGTTGCGCGATATCGCGCTCACGGCGCAGCAGTTTAATGTCGGGGTGGCGCCGGATCACACCAGTGGCCGAGCAGGGCGCGTCCACCAGAATACGATCAAAACTGGCCGGCTCCAGCTGCGCCGGTGGGTGCGTGGCGTCCCCCGTCACCAGGGTGGCTTTCAGGGCCAGGCGCTGTAGGTTTTCCGCCACTTTTTGCAAACGCACGGCGTCGATATCCATGGCTACCAGTTCGGCCAAACCAGGTTGTAACTCCAAAATATGGCAGGCTTTACCGCCCGGAGCCGCGCAGGCGTCCAGTACCCGCTCGCCGGCGCCTGCCTGCAGCAGCAGGGCCGCCAATTGGGCGGCCTCATCCTGCACGCTCACCGCGCCTGCGGTGAATCCTGGAAGTTCCCATACATCGGCAGGATGAGCGAGCTGGACGGCGCTCGGACTCAGAGTTCCGGCGGTGGCCGAAAAACCGTGGTCATGCAGGGCGGCAAGGTAATCTGGCCTGGAGAAGCGATCGGTGTTCACACGCAGGGTCATAGGCGGTTGCTGGTTGTTGGCGTCCAGTATGGCGGCGGCAGCAGTAGGCCATTGCTGTGTTATTTTCTCGAATAGCCATGGCGGATGGCTGGCTGCTGCCGCCCGATCAAGAGTTTGTGTCAGCACCTCCCGCTCGCGCAGATAGCGTCGCAATACCGCATTGGCCATGCCTTTCGCCCAGTGTTTTTTTAGCCCTCGCGTCGCATCCACGGTCGCAGCGACTGCGGCGTGGTCGGGCACCCGCGTACTGTCCAATTGGTAGAGCCCGCACAACAACAGACCCTGCAAGTCCCGGTCCTTATCCCGCAGTGGCTTTTCCAAAAGCAGCGTGAGAATTGCCTGTAGTCGAGGGCTGTGGCGCAGCGTGCCGTAACACAGCTGTTGCAGTAGGCCCCGGTCCCGCGGGCTTACCTGGTTGAGTCTGCTCGGGAGAGCCTGGTTTAGCGAGCTGCCGCCGAGGACGTCCCCGATAGCGCTGGCGGCGGCGACCCGGACATCCAGGGTCATCAGTGCGCACTCGCTGACGGCACATCGAAACGTTTGCCGGCAGCAAACAGCGCCTGATGCGCGCGCAGCAGCTGCGCTGTCGCCAGCGCTTTGCCGCCCTCTAATTGCAGAACCTCCAGGGACAGCTCGCCCTCGCCACAGCTGACTATTATGCCTGTATCAGCGGCGTGCAGAATCGTTCCCGGGGGTTGCAGCGCGACAGTGACAGGCCGCCCACTGGCCCGCCAGACCCTGACCCGCATACCGCTGAGTGTGCTGAAACAGACGGGAAAGGGATTAAAGGCGCGCACTTTGCGATCCAGTGCCAGTGCGCTGCAGCGCCAGTCTAACTGCGCTTCAGCCTTGAGAATTTTATGCGCGTAATTGGCCTGCTCGTCATCCTGCGCCTGGCCGTGACGGCTCAGGTTGTGGATATCCGCCAACACCTGTAGCAGTAGAGGAGGACCTAACCGTGCGAGCTCATCATGGAGGTCGGCGGCACTGGTCCTGGAACCTATCGGACAGCTGACGGTGGCCAGCATGGTCCCCGTATCCAGGCCGGCGTCCATCTGCATGATGGTGATGCCAGTAGTGGAATCTCCCGCCTCGATGGCGCGTTGTATGGGCGCCGCGCCGCGCCAGCGGGGCAGTAGTGAGGCGTGTACGTTGAGGCAACCGAAGCGCGGGGCGTCGAGTACGGCCTGTGGCAGAATCAGCCCGTAAGCCACCACGACCATCACATCGGCGTCCAAGCCGGCTAACTGTTGCTGCACCGCTTCATCTTTCAGCGAAGCGGGCTGGTACACAGCCAGGCCAGCTTGTTCTGCCAGCTGTTTCACCGGACTGGCCTGTAGTCTCCGTCCTCGTCCGGCCGGTCGGTCCGGCTGCGTATACACGGCTATTAGTTGGCATTCACTATTTATCAAGCCCATTAAATGGGCGGCGGCAAAGTCAGGTGTGCCGGCGAATATGACACGTAGCGGGTCTTTTGACATGCGCTTCAGGTGCGGCTGCGCTGGTCTTTTTCCAGCTTCTTGCGGATACGCTGCCGCTTCAGGGGTGACAGGTAATCGACGAACAATCTACCGTTGAGGTGATCGATTTCGTGCTGGAGACAGATCGCCGCCAAGCCCTCCAGCTCACAGGCAAACGGGTCACCACTGCGACCCAGCGCCGAGACAGTAACCCGCTGGGGACGACAGACGGTTTCATAGAATCCGGGCACAGACAGGCAGCCCTCATCGTATTCGCCCAGCTCGGGATCCAGCACGGCGATCTGGGGATTGATAAACACCTGTGGCTGACTCTTGTCATCGGAGACGTCCATGACCAGCAGCCTCTGGTGGACATTTACCTGAGTCGCCGCAAGACCGATGCCGGGCGCGGCATACATCGTTTCAAGCATGTCATCGATAAGCGCGCGCGTGGCATCAGTCACCTGCGCAACTGGCTTGGCCTCGGTGCGCAGGCGCGGATCGGGGAATTCGAGTATTTCCAGTACTGCCATAATATTGAAGGCCCACCAAGTCGTCAGAAGTGGCTGAAATTGGCTGCGTGAATTAATAACATTTGGGCTTGCCAGCTCTAAACTGCGGCAGCAAACTGTGGTCATTATACAGCTTGTGGTTAAGGGGAGCCTAGCGCCGGAGTGCTGCAACACGCTAAACCAGTGGGTTTGCGCGTGCAGTGCCGTTTGGCGCCGGAGCCAATCACAAGTGGGCAGCGGTGCAATGACATCACGCTGTGCTCAGGGCAGCCGTGAAGGCTGCGGCGATAATTATGAATTGGCAGATAATAATCAGGCCATACAGGGACGCAATAAAATGAAAACAAGGTCACTATCGGTTTGTCTGCTGCTGTTGTCACTGCTGTTCAGCGGATGGACGCAGGCGGTGGTGGAACTGAATGAGAATGTGCCGGAAACGTACATCGTCAAGAAAGGCGATACTCTCTGGGGCATCTCCGGGATGTACCTAAAAGAGCCCTGGTTGTGGCCCGAGTTGTGGGATGCCAATCCGCAGATCGACAATCCCCACCTCATATACCCTGGCGATGAACTCTATCTGGTATGGGTCGACGGTCAGCCCCGCCTGCGCATGAATCGCGGCCGGGACGTCAAGCTCACACCCAATATGCGTGTCACTCCGCTGGATCTTGCGATTCCTACGATTCCCCTTGATCAGATTGGCCCCTGGTTGAAGCACAATCGCGTATTGGACGCACAGGAGATCAACAACTCGGCTTACATCGTGGCTGCGGATGAAAGGCGCTTAATCAGCGGGCCTGGCGACCGGATATTCGGCCGCGGCCCCTTCCCGGATGGCGAACGCGCCTTTGGCATCTACCGCGTTGGCCAGAATTATCTCGATCCGGTGACCAAGGAGCTTCTGGGGTATCAGGTCAAGGACGTTGGCAGCGCTAAGCTGCTTAGCAGTAATCTGGACGATGTCACCGAGCTGGAAATTACCCGTATCGCCGAAGAGGTACTTATTGGAGACCGCTTGCTCCCGCAGGAAGAGCGCATCCTGGACGCTAGTTTCCACCCCAGGGCCCCGGAACAGGAAATCGTTGGCGGCGTCATGATGGCGGTGGAGGGAGGTGTCACCCAAATAGGCAATATGAGTATCGTAGTGATCAACAGGGGCAAGCGCGAGGGTCTGCAGATCGGGGATGTTCTGGGGGTTTTCCAAAAGGGCGAGCTGGTGTTCGACAAAATTGCGCAAACCAATGTGCAGTTGCCCGATACCCGCGCTGGTCTGGCCATGATATTTGAGTCATACGAAAAGGTCAGCTACGCCATTATTCTGAAAACCAGCCGGCCGTTGCGGATTTTCGACCTGGTTAAAAATCCCTGAGATAAAGTATCAAATTGCACCCGTTGACGGTTACCGAGGTTCACTCCGCGTTAACCCAACAGACATGACGTCAAGGATGATGTATGAATGTTGCACAAGCGAAGTCCGCGGCTCGGGCCCTGGGCGCGACGGCGTTAGACATTGACGACGAGTGCTACCCGGCGCTGCTGCGCGCGATTCACGATCCCCCCTCCTTACTGTATGTGCGAGGCGACCCCGCCCTGTTGCTGGAGGCACAACTGGCAGTCGTGGGCAGCCGTCGTGCCAGCCCTGCAGGCCTGCGTCTAGCGCAGCTCCTGAGCGGACAGCTGGTGAGCGCCGGACTGCATGTCTGTTCAGGTCTGGCGCTGGGGATAGACAGTGCTGCGCACCGGGGCGCGCTCGAGGCCGGGGGCAAAAGTGTCGCCGTTATGGCAACCGGCATAGATCGCATTTATCCGCAGCGCCATCAGGCGCTGGCGGCGCAGTTACAGCAGGCGGGTTGCCTCGTGACAGAGTTCCCCCCGGGGACCCCGCCACTGCGGCATAATTTCCCGCGGCGTAATCGTATTATCAGCGGCCTGTCGCTGGGTGTGCTGGTGGTTGAGGCGGCGTTGCCCAGCGGCTCATTGATCACCGCTGGAACGGCCTTGGAGCAGGGCCGTGAAGTGTTTGCCCTACCCTGGTCCATGCTCCATGAGGGCGGCAGGGGTTGCCTGCAATTAATTCGCGACGGCGCCAAGATGGTCCAGAATGTCGACGATATTCTGGAGGAACTCGGCCCCCTGTGCGCGTTGCAACGGTGCGGCGCCAATGCCCCCGCCTCCCGCGCCGCGAGCGATGCGCTGCCAGAAGAGTCTTGGCTGTTGGCTCTGGTAGGGTTTGAAGTGCTTGCGCTGGATGAGCTGGTGCAGCGCAGTGCGCGGCCCGTGGCGCAGGTGCTGGGCGAACTGTCCGCCCTTGAAATCACCGGGCAGGTGGCGCGGACAGCGGGGGGTTATATTCGCTGCTAGTGCCTGGGCCCTTGCCAGGTGCGCGCCATTTGGTTAGATTTTGCGCCTTTTACGGTCGCGACACAGCCGCGATTGCAGTTTTCACAGGAGACAATAAATGAATAAGCCATTTGTAGCGATCGTTATGGGCTCTGACTCTGACCTGCCCGTGATGGAGGCCAGCTTCGACGTACTGCGCGCATTAGGGGTTTCTTTCGAGGCACGTATTACCTCGGCGCACCGCACGCCGGAAGCAACGAAGACGTATGTACAGGACGCCGAACAGCGCGGTTGCGCAGTTTTCATCGCCGCCGCGGGTATGGCGGCTCATCTGGCCGGCGCTGTTGCTGCACTGACGGTCAAGCCGGTTATTGGTGTGCCCATGAATGCCTCCCTCGATGGGCTTGATGCGCTGCTCTCCACGGTGCAGATGCCCGCGGGCATTCCGGTGGCCACTGTCGCCGTCGGCAAGGCCGGTGCGAAAAATGCGGCTTACCTGGCAGCACAAATACTGTCGCTGGCAGATGCGCCGCTGGCACAGCGCCTGCGCGATGAGCGTGCCGCGAATGCGCAGGAGATCTTCGCCAAGGATGCGGCGCTGCAGAACAAGTTGAAAGGTTGACCTTGGTTTTGCCTCTCAGTGCATTGCGCCTGCAGGCGGCGGTCACCGCTTTGCGCCGGGGCGGCGTAATCGCCTGCCCTACAGAGGCAGTGTGGGGCCTCAGCTGTGACCCGAATAATGAGGGCGCTGTCGCGCACTTGTTGGCGCTCAAAGGCAGGCCGGTGGCCAAGGGTCTGATCCTGGTGGCGGCGACCGAGGGCCAGATCGAGTTTCTATTGTCTGACCTGTCTGCGCACCAGCGAGAAACTCTTGCAAAGGGTTGGCCCGGGCCTGTGACCTGGTTGCTGCCCCATGGGGGACGTGTGCCCAGCTGGATTTGTGGGGAGCACGCGACGGTGGCGGTTCGCGTCAGCGCCCACCCAGTGGTGAGCGCACTGTGCGCGGCTTGGGGTGGACCGCTGGTGTCTACCTCCGCCAATGTGGCGGGTGCGCGTCCGGCGCGAGAAGCGTATCAGGTGCGGCGCTTTTTTGGTCGCGGGCTGGACTATCTGCTGCCGGGCCGAGTTGGTGCGGCAGCGCGACCGACCAGCATTCGGGATCTGCGCAGCGGTCAAATTTTCCGCGACTAGTACAGTAAACACTAGCGGGTGGGTATAATGCGCCCCGACGAGTCCCCGAGGAACGCCGGGCATGCAGGTCGAGCAGGTCAAATCCTATCTATTGCAGCTACAGGACAGCATCTGCGAAGCCCTGTCTGCGGAAGACGGTGGAGCCGCTTTTATCACCGATGAATGGCAGCGCCCCGAAGGGGGTGGTGGCCGCACTCGCGTTATGATTGATGGCGCTGTCTTTGAAAAGGCAGGCGTAAACTTTTCCCATGTGCACGGCGCTGAGCTGCCTCCGTCAGCCAGCGCAGCGCGGCCGGAGCTGGCAGGCCGCAACTATGAGGCGCTGGGCGTGTCACTTGTCATTCACCCGCGTAATCCCTACATTCCCACGTCGCACGCCAATGTCCGCTTGTTTGTTGCCACCAAGCCCGGTGAGGAGCCCATTTGGTGGTTCGGCGGCGGCTATGACCTCACGCCCTATTACGGCAACAAGGCTGATTGTATTAGCTGGCATCGGGCGGCGGCAGACGCCTGCGCGCCGTTTGGCGACGGCGTCTACACGCGTTTTAAGGCTTGGTGTGACGAGTATTTTTACCTCAAACATCGTGGCGAACCGCGCGGCATTGGCGGATTATTTTTCGACGATCTGAACGAGTGGGATTTTGCCACCAGCTTTGCTTTTATGCGCGCGGTGGGCGACTCTTACCTGCGTGCTTACCGTCCCATCGTGCAGCGCAACAAAGACAGGGCGTACGGAGAGCGCGAGCGCCAGTTCCAACTATATCGGCGCGGTCGATACGTCGAATTCAATCTCGTATTCGATCGAGGCACACTGTTCGGCCTGCAGTCGGGCGGACGCACCGAGGCCATTTTGATGTCTCTGCCTCCCCTGGTACGTTGGGAATATAACTATTGTCCGGCGCCGGGGTCAGAAGAGGCGGAGCTCACGCAGTTTTACCTGCGGGATCGCAACTGGCTGGCCGAAGCAGAGCACGTGAAGAGTGAAACATGACTGAAAAAGCCAGGTATGCCGTATTCGGCAATCCTATCAAGCAGAGCAAATCCCCAGCCATTCACGCCATGTTTGCACAGCAGTGCTCGCAGCACATGCTGTACCGCGCAGTGCGGGTTGAACTAGACGGATTTGCTCCCGCAGCGAGCAACTTTTTTGATGGCGGCGGAGCCGGTTTGAATGTCACGGTGCCGTTTAAGCGCGAGGCATTTGAATACGCCAATCGACTTAGTGAGCGAGCCGCCCGAGCGGGCGCCGTCAACACACTAACCCGCGCGTCGGACGGCGCAATCGAAGGCGATAACACGGATGGCGTCGGCTTGGTGCGCGATTTGACCGCCAACCTCGGCTGGGCTGTACAGGGTTTGCGGGTGTTGCTGATCGGCGCCGGTGGCGCTGCGCGCGGAGTATTGGAACCGCTGTTGCGGGAGCGCCCGCAAGAACTGCTGGTCGTGAATCGAACTGGCGCGCGGGCGGCGCAATTGGCCGCGGAGTTTGCGGATATTGGTCCGCTGGAAGGCGGCGCATACGAACTGATTGGCGCGCGCCAGTTTGATCTGGTCATCAACGCCACCAGTGCCGGTTTAACGGGAGCCATGCCGGAGTTGCCTGGATCACTGCTGACCGAGCGCAGCTGCTGTTACGATATGGTCTATGGCGCCGAGCCTACGGCCTTCATGCGCTGGTCGGCGCATCACGCTGCCTGGGCGGTGGCGGATGGCCTGGGCATGTTGATAGAGCAGGCCGCTGAGTCATTTTATATCTGGCGCAATGTCCGCCCTGAAACCTGTCAGGTGATCAATGACCTGCGTGAGTCTATGGCGGCCGCCTGAGAGGAGCTGTCACAACCCGGCAGACTCCAGCTGTGCAATGTGCTGATCCTTGAGCTGAACGTAATTGTTGGCACTGTAGGTAAAGTAGGCCAGCTCTCGCTCACTCAGCCGTCGCACCTCGCGGGCCGGACTGCCAGCGTAGAGATAGCCACTGCGCAGACGTTTACCCGGGGTGATCAGTGCGCCGGCGGCAATCACCACGTCATCCTCTACCACCACGCCGTCCATAACTGTCGCAGACATACCCACTAGTACTCGACTGCCGACGGTACAGCCGTGCAGCACAGCGCCGTGGCCAATGGTGACATCGCAACCGATGTCCAGGGGCCAGCCCTCGATGTTATAAGGCCCGGCATGGGTAATGTGCAACACGCACCCGTCCTGCACGCTGGTCCTGGCGCCGACTTTGATGCGGTGCATATCGCCGCGGATGACGACCTGTGGCCACACAGATACATCATCCTCGAGCGTGACCTGCCCCAACACCACGGCGCTGGGATCGATTAGCACGCGTTGCCCGATGATGGGGGTATGGCCCTGGAAAATGCGGAGGCTGGTGTGATTGTAGTGGCGCATGGCTGTGAGCTCGTGGCACGTTAGCCTGTTACAATAGCCAGCCTGATGCGGTCTGGCCAGACCTCGACCGCGCTGCGGAGAACAAAACATGCAAGACAAACCGCATCACCGGCGTTTTATCGCTGGCGCTGTATGCCCCCGCTGTGCGCTGGTGGATAAAATTGTGGTCGATCTGGAGACAGACCAACGACTTTGCGTGAGTTGCGGGTTCAGTGAGGACCGCCCCGGTCTACCTGCTTCCAGCCCCTTGGCTGTCTCCGCGCAACGACCACCGGAGCTGCCCACGCGAGTGACTCGCGCCGCAGCGCGCCGGGTGGAGACCCCCCCCCAGGTGATCACGCTGATCGATTCCGCCAGTGACCGCGAAAAACCCCGCGATTAAGAAGCGAGGCGCAATCTGATTTTTTGGTCTACTGTGCTCAGATTCTCCGACGAGACAGCAGGGATCTCTGCTTCCCGTGTGCCCGGCAGGGCGCGCACCTGTTCCCAGACGTGTTCCCGATGCAGCAATTGCGCTGCGGTAAACTGGACCAGCTGCTCCATGCGGGTAGCAAACGCATCACCCAACAGATGATGGACAATGATATTTGCTTCGGTCATGTCCAGAGGCAACAGGGGTCGCTGTAAGTGCCTAATATGATGATCGTTTACTTCCTCCAATAAGCGGTGTGCGAGAAACGCTTCGTCCAGGAGGGCCTCCAGCCCTCCGTCGTGTGGCACCTCCCCGGGGGGTTGCAGAAAATAATCTTCGGCCAGATGCAGAAAGGGCGCGGCATACTCGAAAAAGCCGAGGCGTTTGCTGACGGCTGTGACCAGACGCAGGCAGCTGGGCACGCTTTCCACGTAGCCGGTGATAAAAGCCATCAGCGCGGTGATTGGCTCTCGCTCGGGCAGCAGCAGTTTGTGTTGCAACTGCGGCAACTGCCGCTCCAGTCGCGAGCGCAGCTGATCGGTCTCGTTCTCCTTTCGCAGCGCGGCACTGATGATTTCTTTGATGCCCGATGAGACCATGATCGACCTGATGTCGAGGCGCACATTGTAGAATGGATGCCTTAAAGGCTAGTACATTTCTAACGTTTCGCTAGGGGCATCTCCCCAATCGTGGTATCCCGCCCGGCAGTTGTTTGCAGGGGTCCAGTGTGAAAAATACCATAGCCCCGACAAGGCTGTAGCCTTGTAGGATTTGTGCCTTTTATCCGCTATAATTCGCGCGTTTTTGCAGGAGCGACATTTTGTCGCAGTCGAAGAACGCGCAGCCACCGGCAGGCTCCATCAGCAAGTGTCCCGAGTGAGGGACGGTATGACGATTGCTTCGCCGGTTAGGGCACAACAGGTTTTACTACAGGGAGACACGGGAAATGGGTTTTGAAGCGAAGTGGCTGTGCAAGCTCGCGCTTAGTCCTGTGCTGCTGCTGATGAGCGTCATTGCCATGGCAGCCGGCGATGAGGCTAGCGAGTACAACATGTCC
>JANNXP010000188.1:0-7195 GCA_031409615.1 Haliea sp.
CGAGGAGGGTGTGTACTGGTTGCAAATGGACTTCAGTGCTCACCCGGTCCGCATTACCGGTCCTGCGCTGTGTCCGCCGCTGGATGAACTGGAAGCCACCTGGCAAGCTCTGGTGCTGGGCGTACGCGATTACGTGAACAAGAACCGTTTTCGCGGCGTGGTACTGGGTTTGTCTGGCGGTATCGATTCTGCGTTGACGCTCGCCATCGCCGTGGAAGCGCTGGGTGCGACGCGCGTTACCGCCGTGATGATGCCCTTTCGCTACACCTCACCGATGAGTGTGGAGGACGCGGCTGAGCAAGCCAGGCTGCTGGGTGTTACGCATAAGGTGATTTCCATCGAGCCTATATACGAAGCATTTATGACGAGTCTGAAACAAGAGTTTGCCGGCACCACGGTCGATACCACAGAGGAGAATTTGCAGGCCCGATGTCGCGGGGTGTTGCTCATGTCCATCTCCAACAAGCGCGGCTATCTGGTACTGACCACCGGTAATAAGAGTGAGATGGCGGTCGGCTATTCCACTCTCTATGGCGATATGGCCGGGGGCTTTGATGTGCTCAAGGACGTACCCAAGACCCTGGTATTTGAGCTATCCCGTTACCGCAATACACTGGGCGCGTGTATTCCACAGCGGGTGATTGATCGCCCCCCTTCGGCGGAGTTGGCGCCCGACCAGAAAGACGAGGATAGTCTCCCACCCTACGCTGTGCTGGATCGCATTCTGGCCCTTTACGTTGAGGAGGATTACAGCGCGGAGGCGATCATTGCCACCGGCATGGACCGCGAGCAGGTACTCAGGGTCCTGCGTTTGGTGGATATCAATGAATACAAACGGCGTCAGGCGCCCATCGGGGTGCGCATTACGCGGCGCGGGTTTGGCCGCGACCGACGTTATCCCATTACCTCGGGTTGGCGTCTGGGCGAGTAGGTCCAGACTAGAGAGCGACTAGCCCGCGTTAAATTTTCGGTCGCGTATCGAACTGGGGCGGGCGAGGCGGATCAAACAGTCCAAAAGACGCTTTATTCATCCACGAACGCTGCACACCGTCCAGGGTAAAGTCTGTCTCAAACTCGCCATTCTTATTGAGGGCGGGGTAGTCCGGGTAGTTCGCCGCCAAAACCTTGATGGACTGTTGGGCCAGTTCATCCATGCCCAGCAAAATATAGCCCTGGGCCATAATAGCCAGGCCATCGGCTACCGCTGGAGTGCGCTCGAAATTTTCTACGACGTAGCGCCCGCGATTGACGGCGGCGAGGTAGGCGCCGCGTCTCAGGTAGTAGTTGGCCACCTCCAGTTCGTGTCGGGCCAGCAGGTTGCGCAGGTAGACCATGCGGGCTTTGGCATCTGCAGCGTAGGGGCTGTCCGGGAATCGGGCGAGCAATTGCGAAAACTCGGCAAAGGCCTCTCTGGCATGGGAGGTATCACGTTTGGTGGGATCGGTGGGCATGAAGCGGGCGAAGATGTCTTCATTGCTCGAGTACGCCGCCAGACCTTTCATGTAATAGGCATAATCCACGTTGGGATGCTGCGGATGCAGTCGGATAAAGCGATCCGCCGCTTCGACCGCCGCCTCGTGTTCGTACGCGTTGTAATGCGCATAGATGAGTTCGAGCTGGGCCTGTTCAGCGTACTTGCCAAAGGGGTAGCGCGATTCCAGAAGCTCCAGGCTCTTTACCGCCAGGTCGTAGTTGTCGCCGCGCAGATAGCGTTGGGCTTCATCGTAGATTTGCTGCTCACCGGCGTCTTCGGCGATATCAGGCAACTCGTCATTGCTGGAGCAACCGAAAAGAGCCAGGGCGAATAACAGGATCAGGATGTATTTCATGCTTCTACCTAATGGGCTCGCGCTGGCGTGCTAAAATCCCACGCAACGCGGGAGCTGATGCAGCGGTATTTAACCACAGGCGGGCTTGCGCACAAACAGGAATTGTCATGAATGATAGGGTGGAACTGCAGGCCAGCGTGCCACAGGAGATGCACGGCAACCGGTTGGATCAGGTAGCGGCACAACTCTTTCCCCAATACTCGCGGTCGCGCTTGCAGGCGTGGATCAAACAGGGGGCATTGTCCGTTGATGGGCAGCAGTGTCGCCCGCGCGATAAAGTGGCAGGGGGAGCCTGCCTTCAGGTAGACGCCGAGCTGGAGGCGGTGGTGGACTGGCAGGCCCAGGATATTGACCTGGACATTGTGTATGAGGACGACACTATTCTGGTGTTGAACAAGCCCGCCGGACTGGTGGTGCATCCCGCGGCAGGCCATGCCCAGGGGACGTTGGTGAATGCACTGTTGGCGCACGCGCCCGAACTGGCCCAGCTGCCGCGGGGCGGCATTGTGCATCGCCTAGATATGGAGACCTCGGGTCTGCTGGTCGTCGCCAGAACGCTCCCGGCCCACCACCACCTGGTCGACCAGTTACAGTCGCGCACCGTCAAGCGGGAATACTGCGCGGTGTGTATCGGTGCGATGACCGGCGGCGGCACGGTGGATGCGCCTATGGGTCGTCATCCCCGGCTGCGCAAAAAAATGGCGGTGCTCGCGGCCGGTGGTAAACCCGCCATAACCCACTACCGACTGGCGCAGCGCTTTGGCCACCACACGGCTATCACGGTGAACCTTGAAACCGGGCGCACCCACCAGATTCGCGTGCATATGGCTCATCGCAAGTATCCCTTGATTGGCGACCCCCTGTACGGCGGCCGCCCGCGGATACCCAGGGGAGCGTCCGATCTGCTGATTGATACCCTGCGGCACTTTCCCAGGCAGGCGTTGCACGCCCGCGCGCTGGGGCTCATTCACCCCGCCACCGGGGAGCCGGTGCAGTTTGAATGCCCCCTGCCGCAGGATATTCTTACGCTGATCGCGGTTCTGGAACAGGAAGACCCGCCCCTTGCCCGTGATACCACCCTTTATTAAGTCTCTCTTTATCGAGCCACAGTGGCCGGCCCCGGACAGTGTGCTGGCCCTGTCTACCACGCGCCGAGGTGGTGGTAGCGCGACTCCATGGGCGAGTTTTAACCTGGGTCATCATGTGGGTGACAGCGAGAGCGCGGTGGCGGCAAACCGGCAGATTCTCGGCAGCGTATTGCCCCACGGTGCTGAGGTTTCCTGGTTGTCGCAGGTGCATGGCACCGCGGTGCTCGAAGCGGGGCAGGGCGGACTCCTTCCCGAAGCCGACGCTCAGTGGAGTCGCCGTCCGGGTGCCGCCTGTGCCGTATTGACCGCAGACTGCCTGCCGGTGCTGCTGTGTTCGGTCTCCGGTGATGTGGTGGCGGCTGCCCATGCGGGCTGGCGCGGTTTGCTGGCCGGGGTGTTAGAAGCCACCGTAGGCGCGATGAACACCAGCCCGGACCACGTGCTGGCATGGCTGGGCCCCGCGATTGGCCCGGCCGCGTTTGAGGTGGGGCCGCAAGTGCGCGCGGAATTTCTGGCGGCAGCAACCCCTGCAGCGGAGTCTGTTGTCGCGGCGTGTTTCGCACCCCATCCGGGGCGCCCCGACTACTACTTTGCAGATCTGTACGCCTTGGCCCGGGTGCGTCTGGGTGCGCTCGGCGTCACCGGCATCTTCGGCGGTGGTTTATGTACCCACAGCGATCCTGAGCGTTTTTTTTCCTACCGACGGGATGGCCAGACCGGCCGTATGGCCAGCCTGATCTTGTTGCGTTAGCTGCGGTCTTTCAGCAGGCCGCCCACATCCGCTGTTCATTGCTGCCAACGGCTCCCCCGGTGCTGACATCTCCGGTTCATTCCCGCCCGGATCCTCAATATTTGGGGTCAGAGTAAAAACAGTATTTGGGGTCAGAGTAAAAATGCTGGTGTGCCTGTACTCAAAATAAAAGGCCCGATCCAAGCATTTTTACTCTGACCCCAAATACTCTTCTCTGACCCCAAATACTCTTCTCTGACCCCAAATACTCTTCTCTGACCCCAAATACTCCGAACCCGCTAGCTCGAACGATTCGCCAGCCCAGCACACCCGACGCCCGAACCCACTGGAATCTCCGTACTTGAATTGGGGTAATATGACCCCATTTAAGCCTGCAATGAGCGTGATCTATCCCACCCTGGGGTGAATAAAGAGGAGAACTACAATGCGCATGGACAAATTGACCAACCAGCTGCAAACAGCCCTGGCGGATGCACAGTCCCTGGCATTGGGAAAGGATCACAATTTTATCGAGCCCATCCACCTGTTGAGTGCCCTGTTGGAGCAACCGGGCGGGGCGTGTCGGCCCCTGCTGCAAAAGGCGGGAGCCGATATTGCAGGCCTGGTGGCGAAAACAAAAGCAGCGGTCGAGGCACTGCCGACGGTGTCCGGGACCGGTGGCGACATTCATATGTCGAACGACCTGGGCAAAATACTGAACGTCACCGACAAGCTGGCACAGCAGACGGGCGACACGTACATTTCCAGTGAGCTGGTGTTGCTGGCCATGCTGGAAAGCAAAACGAAGGCCGGGGAATTGTTGCAGGCCAGCGGTGTGAAGGCACTGGAACTCAAAGGAGCTATAGAGATGATGCGCGGTGGCGAAGCAGTGGATAAACCCGAAGCGGAAGAATCGCGCCAAGCCCTCGACAAGTACACGATCGACCTGACCGAGCGAGCGGAACAGGGCAAGCTTGATCCGGTGATCGGTCGTGACGACGAAATACGGCGCACTATCCAGGTGCTGCAACGTCGTACCAAAAACAACCCGGTGCTGATCGGCGAGCCCGGCGTGGGTAAAACCGCCATTATTGAGGGACTGGCCCAGCGCGTGGTGAACGGCGAGGTGCCAGAAAGCATGCGCAACAAGCGCGTGTTATCTCTGGATCTGGGCGCGTTGCTGGCCGGGGCCAAATTTCGCGGCGACTTCGAAGAGCGCCTTAAAGCGGTGCTCAATGAATTGTCCAAACAGGAGGGCAAGATCATCCTGTTCATCGATGAACTGCATACCATGGTCGGGGCCGGCAAGGCCGAGGGCTCCATGGACGCGGGCAATATGCTCAAGCCCGCTCTGGCCCGCGGTGAGCTGCACTGTGTGGGCGCCACCACGTTGAACGAGTATCGCCAGTATGTGGAAAAAGATGCGGCGCTGGAGCGGCGCTTCCAGAAAGTGTTGGTGGATGAGCCCAATGAGGAGGACACCATTGCCATCCTGCGCGGCCTGAAGGAGCGCTACGAAGTGCATCACGGGGTGGATATCACTGACAGCGCCATTATCGCCGCCGCGAAACTGTCCCAGCGCTACATCACCGATCGCCAGTTGCCGGACAAGGCCATCGACCTGATCGACGAGGCCGCCAGCCGCATTCGCATGGAGATCGACTCCAAGCCCGAGGTGATGGACAAACTGGAACGGCGCCTGATCCAGCTCAAGATCGAACGTGAGGCGGTAAAGAAAGACACCGATCCCGCCGCGAAAAAGCAGGTGGCGTTGCTGGACGAGGAAATCGACAAGGTCGAGCGGGAATTCTCCGATCTCGAGGAAATCTGGAAGGCGGAAAAAGTGTCTGTGCAGGGCGCCGCCCAGATCAGGAGCGATCTGGAGCAGGTGAAGCTGGATCTGGAGGCGGCGCGCCGCGCAGGTGATCTCACCCGTATGTCGGAGCTGCAGTACGGGCGCATTCCGGAACTGGAAAAGCAGCTGGTACTGGCGCAGGAATCGGAGACCACGGAGAACGTACTGCTGCGCACCAAGGTGACGGATGAGGAGATTGCCGAGGTGGTGTCGCGCTGGACCGGCATCCCCGTGTCCAAGATGATGGAGGGCGACCGGGAAAAACTGTTGCGCATGGAGGAATCCTTGCGCGAACGGGTGGTCGGCCAGGACGAGGCGATCACGGCCGTGTCGAATGCTGTGCGCCGCTCACGCGCCGGTCTGTCTGACCCCAAGCGCCCCAATGGTTCCTTTTTGTTTCTCGGTCCTACCGGTGTGGGTAAAACCGAGCTGTGCAAGGCGCTGGCAGACTTTATGTTCGACAGTGACGATGCCATGGTGCGGGTGGATATGTCCGAGTTCATGGAGAAACACTCGGTGGCGCGCCTCATCGGTGCGCCTCCGGGCTACGTGGGCTACGAGGAGGGTGGCTACCTCACAGAAGCGGTGCGACGTCGCCCGTATTCCCTGCTGCTGCTGGATGAGGTGGAAAAGGCGCATCCGGATGTCTTCAATATTCTGTTGCAGGTGCTCGAGGATGGCCGCCTCACCGACGGCCAGGGCCGGACGGTGGATTTTCGCAATACCATCGTAGTGATGACCTCCAACCTGGGCTCCCACCTGATTCAGGAGATGGCCGGGGAGGGCAATTACGAGGCCATGAAGGCGGCGGTAATGGAAGTGGTTGGCACCCATTTTCGCCCCGAGTTTATCAACCGGGTGGACGAATCGGTGGTCTTCCATCCCCTGTCGGTGGCGCAAATCCGTGGTATCGCCGCCATCCAACTGCAGATCCTGCAGGCGCGTCTGGCGGAGCGGAACCTGGCGCTGGACGTCAGCAATGCCTTCATGGATCGCCTGGTGACCGCCGGTTTCGATCCGGTATATGGCGCGCGGCCGCTAAAGCGGGCGATCCAGCAGGAATTGGAAAATCCACTGGCGCAGCGCCTGCTGGCCGGGGAATTTCAACCGGGAGACACGATCTTCGCGGATCTGGAGAGTGGCACGGCGGTCTTCCTACAACGTTAAACGATGGGTGTGTCGCGAGGCCGCTCGTCACCGCAGAATGAAGGGTTGGACGTTCGCGTGTTACGATGCAGGTATGAACGAAGGAATGAACACGACGCACCACGGTGTGTTAATCGTTGACGACGAGCCGCTCGCGAGGGACCGTTTGCAGCGCCTCGTCGAGGAGTTACCGGGATGGAGCGTCGCGGGTGTCTGTGGCTCGGGTGACCAGGCGCTCAAACTCGTTAGCGCACTGAACCCTTCAGTGGTACTGCTGGATATCCGGATGCCCGGCATGAGCGGGGTCGAGGTGGCTAGGCACCTGGCGTCCTATCCTTCGCCGCCGGCGATCGTATTTGTTACAGCCTACGATGAGTACGCCATCGAGGCTTTCGACGCCCAGGCCGTCGGCTACCTCTTGAAACCGGTCCGCAGGGAAAAACTCGAGCGCGCTTTGCAACAGGCCGGGCGCTTGGGCGCGTCGCAGCTCGGCAAGGTTGCCTCTGCTGATACACGAGTGGCGCGGCGTGAATACATCGCGATCAAA
>JANNXP010000189.1:0-24283 GCA_031409615.1 Haliea sp.
TTGTCGATGAGACGGGTGGATCCTAGACGAGCAGCCGCCAGGATAGCGATTTCTTCAGTGTCTTCCGTGACCGTAAGCAGGGTGCGGGCATCGCGAATCGCAAAGTAGTCCGGCTCAAATCCTGCCTGCAATAACTTCATACGAGCATGCGATTCCAGTTGGAAAAAATTGTCAAAGCCACAGGCTATGGCTTCTCGGCAACTATTGAGTGTCTGGTTCAGGATCGGAGCCGTACGGCGTTGATCGAGGGAGAGATAACCGTTACGCGAACTCTTGGCCAGGCCGTCCTGATCCCGAGTAGTGGGGACTCCCAATATGGCGATTGGCATGCAGAGGTCTTTGACCATTTTGCGAACGATCGACAATTGCTGGAAGTCCTTTTCTCCAAAGACCGCGACATTGGGCTGGACAATATTGAACAGCTTGCTGACGACTGTTGTGACACCATCGAAGTGACCAGGTCGGCTGCTGCCGCATAGCGTTTCGCCCAAGTCCGGCACGTGCACGAGAGTCTGTGCCTGCATTCCTTCGGGATAAATTTCTGCCACATCAGGTGCGTATAACACCTGAACACCTTCGCTGAACAATTTTTCCTTGTCTGCGGCGAGGGTGCGGGGGTAGGCGTCAAGATCTTCACTGGGGCCGAACTGAAGAGGATTAACAAAAATGCTGACGACCACTACATCGCACAGTTGGCGCGCCTTGCGTACCAGATCCAAGTGCCCATCGTGCAGATTACCCATCGTCGGGACAAGGGCAATACTTTGGCCACTAAGATGGAAGCCGCGCAGAGCGGATTGTAACTGGGCATTGCTGTTGTAAGTTCGCATATCTACCTTATCCCTGTGGTACGGAATGGTGACGCTAAACCAGTAAAAAGCACTAGTTTTTGACCCGCCCCAGAGTGTGTTTTACTCCGGGCGAGGCGGGAAGTATGCCCCAACACCCCCCACCCGGCAACGAGTTTTTAGGGAAAATTCACATCGATTGTTACCAAAAGAAGCAGTGCTGCCATCGTAAATGTGTTCGCTCGACACATTCTAAAAGTGGGTGCTCACCTACACTCTCATCACAAGGCGGCGCTGTGCTGGTAGGAATCTCAGCTGTAGGTATGTGCTTCCTGCGGGTATTGGCCGGATTTAACGGCATCGACAAACGCCCTTAGCGCATCGGGAATCGTCGACTGGCCCACCATGAAGTTTTGCACGAAGCGGGCAGTGTGTTGCGAGAGCCCCAGCAGATCGTGCATGACCAGAACCTGGCCATCCGTGTCAGGCCCAGCGCCTATACCGATAACCGGGATATCCAGTTTCCGGCTGATGTCGGCGGCCAGGTGTGAGGGGATACACTCCAAAACCAGCAGGCGGGCACCCGCGTCCTGAATCTCGACCGCGTCCGCCAGAATGGATTTAGCCTCCTTTGGCGTTCGTCCCTGAACCTTGAAACCGCCAAAGGTATTGACTGACTGCGGGGTCAGGCCCAAATGGGCACATACGGGAATGCCTCGCTCCACCAGCTTGCTGATGGTGTCGCTCAACCAGGTGCCGCCTTCCATCTTGACCATGTGCGCCCCCGCCTGCATCAGTTGCGTCGCGCTCTCCATGGCCTGTTGGGCTGTGGTATAACTCATGAACGGGAGGTCGGCGATGACCAGCGACTGGGGCTCGGCCTTGCATACACAACGGGTATGGTAGGTCATGTCACCGATCGTGACCGGTATGGTGCTATCGTGGCCTTGCAGCACCATACCCAAAGAATCGCCCACCAGAATGGCTTCCGCCCCCACCTCGCTGATAATTCTTGAAAAGGTGGCGTCGTACGCGGTGATGCAGACAAACTTCTCGCCGCTGGCTTTCATCTTGTCCAGGGTACTGATCGTAATCTTGCCCATGGCTAGAGTCCTGTTTGTCCTATTCGTACTATCTCAGGTCCTGCCTAGCAGCAACACTATCTGAAAAAAGTGGGATTGAAATAGTGTCGACCACTACGAATATCGAGTAAATAATTCACCAGGTCCTGATAATCCGCGGCACTGTTTGCCAGGTTGATTTCGCTGGCGTTGACGATAAGCAGCGGAGCTTCATCGTAATATAGAAAGAACTCACTGTACACTTCGTTCAGGCGCTCCAGATAGTCTCTATCTATACTTCTCTCGAAGGCCAGGCCACGGTTGTCGATCCGCGCCAGCAGCACGTCAGTAGATGCCTGAAGGTACACCACCAGGTCAGGCTTGGGGGCATTGATAGTTAATTGTTGGTAGACCTTTGTGTAGAGTTGGTATTCGTCCCTGTCCAGGTTGAGTCTCGCAAACAGGGGGTCTTTGTCCATAAGAAAGTCCGCGACTCGTGCCGGCCCGAAGATGTCGGTCTGGCGCATATCCCGGATTTTCTGCGCGCGCTGAAATAGGAAAAACAATTGGGTGGCCAGTGCCGCCTGTTCGCGACTGCGATAGAACTTCTCTAAAAATGGATTTTCTTCGGCGTCTTCGAGAAGTGTCGCGCAGTTAAAGCTGGCGGCGAGTTTTTTGGCCAGGGTAGTCTTGCCCACGCCGATGGAGCCCTCCACGGCGATAAAAGCCGGTGGCGTGCGGCCCTTCAAGTCGATCGTGATGGCCCCGGTTTCCGACATCAAGGCATGGCCCCTTCTTGCTACCCGCTCTGCGAGTGTTGGTTTATCCGCAGCTGGTAGTGAGTTCTCACCAAGCCATCGTCAGGACATCGACGCACTAAGGTATCAAGATCAGAGCCATCGGGCAGTAGCAGGTTAGTGTCGCTGATTTCGCGCAGCGGATACAGTACGAAATTGCGTTGTAGCATTCGAGGGTGCGGGACGGTGAGTTGCATAGACGTGATTTTAATATCGCCGTACAGCAGTAGGTCGAGATCAAGCGTGCGGGCCCCCCAGTGAACATCGCGAACCCGGCCCTGCGCCAGTTCTATTTGCTGCAGGACATCCAGCAGGGCTAGCGCGGACAGGTTGGTAGCGAGCAGCAACACGGCGTTAAGGTAATCAGGCTGCGTTCCCGGTCCCACCGCGGTGCTGCGATAGACACTTGATACTCTTACCAGTTGTGTATCAGTGAGCATTTCCAGTGCCGCTACCGCCCGTTCCAGTTGGCTATGCGGGTTGCAAAGATTGCTACCCAGGCCAATGTAGGCCGGTGTCATGATGCGGGGTTGGGGCGACGCGTCCGAGTCCTTCCTGGTCGCTTGCGGTGATCCTGAGCAGACGCCACTTTTTCCAAACGTTGCTCCGGCGACAGTTCCTGAATATCCGTCCACCAGCTACCCAATTCGCCAGTGTCTTCTCCGGCTTGCTCCCGCAGTAGCAGGAAGTCATAGGCGGCTCGGAAGCGTCGATGCTCCACCAGTTCGGCTGCCTTGCGTCCGGTGCGCCGTTGCAAGCGCAGTTGAAACTCCCAAATCTCCCGCATGGGCTGGCTGAAACGGCGCGGGATCGAGATGTGGCGCATAGCATTTGCTATAGCGTTCTCCGCAGCAGTGTGCATTGCCACCATAGGCGCTTCACCGGCGCCCTCAAGGCGAATAAATTGTCGGCTGACAACCGGCCATAATAGAGCTGCGAGGATAAATGCCGGCGTCACCGGTTTATCCTGCGCGATACGTTGGTCGGTATTACCCATAGCTGCTCGCACCAGAGCGAGCGCTTTTTGATCGTCTTGCACACAGGTGTTGGTGTCAGGAAACAGGTATTGCAGTAAGTCGCACTCCAGCAACTTGTCCAGGGTTCTGGCCGCATATCCGGCCAGGAACAATTTGAGAAATTCGTCAAACAGTCTTGCCGCTGGAATTTCCGCGAGCAGATGGGCGCAGCGAGGGATGGCAGTAGCGGACGGTTGATCGATGCTGAAATCGAGCTTCGCTGCGAAGCGTACGACGCGCAACATCCGCACTGGGTCTTCTGTGTAGCGCTGCTCTGGATCACCGATAATGCAAATCGTGCGTTTTTCGAGGTCCTGCAGACCATGTACGTGATCGAATACCTCGAATTTGCCTGCATCGTAGTACAGCGCGTTTACGGTCAAGTCGCGCCGTGCCGCATCTTCCGCCAGAGTACCGTAGACGTTGTCGCGTAATAGCAGGCCGCTGGCTGATTGTCTTGATTGGTTGCCGCCCACTTGGTGCTGTCCACTCTCTCCGAGGCCGTTGTCGTGATGGCCACGGAAGGTGGTTACCTCGATGATCTCGCGACCAAATCGCACATGGACGATGCGAAAGCGGCGGCCGATGATACGGGAATTGCGAAAGAGATCGGTTACTGCCTCCGGTGTCGCGTCTGTCGCGATATCAAAATCCTTGGGGTGTCCACCGAGCAACAGGTCGCGCACTGCGCCCCCGACGAGATAGGCCTGGTATCCACTGCTGCGCAGCCGCGACATGACTTTGAGCGCGCCGTCGCTGATGTTCTTACGGGATATACAGTGTTGATCCCTGGGGATAATGTTCAAACGTATTAGGGCCTGATGAGGTGTATCGACAGGCGCGGAGTCTAACACACAAGCGCTGACGGTGGCGGACGGTCTCGAGTGGGGCAGGGAGGTGAATGATGGGGAAAAGTGTTTTCCCCATCCAGGTCTCACATCAGGAGTTATTGTTATTTCTGTGCGCTGTTATTCTTATCACGGCTATAAAAACACAATTGTATTTGTATGCCCAATATATCAGGAGTGTTAATAATCACACTCCGGGCAGTCGCCAGGGCCAGTAGGTGTGTCACTTCACGCGCTACGCGACAGCGAACGGCGAGAAACTGAGGGGAATTTCTTCCCCCACCCAGGTCCATAGCAAAATGTATTATTTTTATTGTGGCAGCTATTATTTTTATTTTTCGTACCGCAGTTAACTAAGCATATCGCGTGCCAGTTAATATTAGTTCATATAAATCAATAGATTATAGGTATGAATCGATTCGTAAAGGCCCGTTGGAAGCGGGAGTTGTTACTAAAATACTCCCGATTGAGGTGTCTCGGCCGCGTTGGGTAACGACTATTTGACTTCGACGGCCGAGATTTTGCCTCGCGGGTTCAGGTTGCCCTTGTTTCTGGGGATACCAAACCGCTGCCGCCGCTCCCATAAGCACTTGCGGCTGACACCGAGCTTTTGTGCCAATTCTGTTTCGTTCATCGAGTCCTGGTGTTCCAGGACAAAACGCTGAAAATAATCTTCCAGCGACAGGTCTTCCAGGGGGTCGTGGTTGGTAGACGCGGTCGTTGTGTGGGTTGTGGCTAGACCCTGCTGACCGCGAATACGGTTGATATTTACCAGTTCCAGATCGATGCCGAGGGCTTCGTTATCAATTTCCTGACTGTTCGACAGGATAACGGCCCGTTCAATGGCATGCTCCAATTCCCTGACATTGCCTGGCCATTGATAGGTGGTGATCGCCTGAATGGCGCGCGGGGATAAGCGCATGAGTGGTTTCCCGAGGCGCTCCGTCTGGGTTTGCAGCATGCGTTCAGCCAGGTGCAGGATGTCTTTGCCACGTTCGCGCAGGGGCGGCAGTGCCAGGCGCAGAACATTGATCCGGTAGAACAGGTCCTGACGGAACAAGCCCTCCGCTGCCAGACTTTGCAAATTCCGGTGGGTGGCGCAGATCAGGCGCACATTGACCTTGCGTGAATGTACCGAGCCGATGCGACGAATCTCCCCCTCCTGAATAAAGCGGAGCAGTCGTGCCTGCGCCTCCATGGGCAATTCACCAATTTCATCGAGAAACAACGTGCCGCCATCGGCGGCCTCAATCAGCCCCATGCGGCTGGCATTGGCGCCCGTAAAGGCGCCCTTTTCGTAGCCAAATAATTCCGACTCAATAAGGGTATCGGGGATAGCGGCGCAGTTCACCGAGACCAGAATTTTGTCGGCGCGCAAGCTGTTTTGGTGCACGCTGCGGGCCACCAGTTCCTTGCCCGTACCGGTTTCCCCCAGCACCAGAACGGTGGAGTCGGTAGGTGCCATTCTTTCAATATGTTCAAAGAGCACCCGGATGGCAGGGCAGTTGCCAACAATGCCAGCGGCTGATGGAGCGGCGGAGATGGGCGCGATGGTTCCCGCGTCTGCTCGCCCGTTGGGGTGATCGGCGATGATGCGCTGCACCGCGCTGACCATATCGGCGTGATCAAAGGGTTTGGCGATATAGTCGACCGCCCCCATGCGCATGGAGTCCACTGCTGAGCGCAGGCTGGCATAGCTGGTCATAATCAGCACCGGGACATCGCCCGCTTTCTTGATTAAATCGGTGCCGGGCGCACCGGGTAGGCGCAGGTCACTGATGACCAGATCAAAATCGGTTAGATTGTGCTCTCTCTCCGCGGCCTGCACCGAGCCAGCCTCACTGATCTGATAACCGTTGCGTTCCAGCAGTCGACGCAAGGCTGTCCGGATAACGGACTCGTCTTCAACAATGAGGATTTTTTGCATACTCTGTTACCTCTGTGTGCATTCTACCCAACATACTACTCCCCCATGGAATTTTCCAGCGCAGGAGTCGAGGTAGGTGTTGTGTGGTGCTAGATTTGGACGTTCGTCTCGTAACGGGTGCGCGGCAAATGCAGGGTGACTCGGGTGCCGGGTCTGTCGCCTGGGGACAGCGGGCTGGTGAGCTGCACTTTGCCGTTCATGTCATCCATGATGCTGAACACCAGTGCCAGCCCCAGCCCGGTGCCGGCGCCGGGTTCCTTGGTGGTATAGAAGGGTTCGAAGACCTGACTGTGCAGTTCCGGAGGAATGCCGCAGCCATCGTCCTCCACGTCGATACGCACTTGCTCGTCACTGACACTCGCTCGCACATGCACCTCAGCGTAGTCGTCACAAGCGTCCCTGGCATTGCCCAGCAGGTTAATGAATACCTGCAGCAGCCTTTGGCTGTCCGCCAATACCACCAATTCGCGGTCACAGTGATTCTCAAATTGCACTGGCCTGGCCTCCCGGTCCAGCGCCAGCAAGTGGATGGCTTCATCCACGCAATCAGCGAGGTTGGTTGGCGCCAGCTTGGTCTCACCCGAGTAGGAGCCCGTGTGTGAAAAATTCATCAGTGATTCCACGATGCGTGTCACTCGACTGGTCTGCTTGAGGATATCCTGGGCCATGTAGCGGATTTCCTGGGGATCCGATTCGTACTCGAGGTTTTGTGCCAGGCACGCGATGCCGGTGACGGGATTGCCGATTTCGTGAGCGACGCCCGCCGCCAGGCGGCCGATCGAGGCCAGGCGTTCGTTGTGCAGCAATTCCTCCTCGAGCATCTCGAGGTCCGTGATGTCCTCCACCATGATGACCGTATTGCTATAGGGTCCCTCCTTGATCGGGGTTTTGTGCAGCCCGATCCAACGCGAAGGGCCCTTGTCGATCACAACCTCGGTTTTCAAAGCGGTATCGGGAGCGCCGCGCAGGAACTCGTCAAGGATATCGCCCCACGGCTGGGGAATGGAGTCGAGCAATGAACCCAGAACAGCATTAGGCTCTATGCCTGTGATGCGTTGCATACTCTGATTCCACATCAACAGCTCACCGTCGGCGCCAATTGAACAAGCGCCAATGGGTAGTTTGTCCAGAGTCTCGCGATGGTGGCGACGCAAATTGTCCAGGTCCGCTGCCAGACCGGTAAAATGGGTCTGCGCCTGGTCGAGGTTCCGTTCGATCAGGTGGATGTCATCGGTATTGGCGTGCATGCCGGGTTGGAAGGGTATGCGCCTTTCTATGATGCGGTGAGCGACCGCCGGTCCCAACAGTCCCGACAGGTTGGCCTCAATTCGGGCGCGCAGGCGCCGCAGGGCATAGGGTCTACTTTCGTCAGATGAAAATTGCAGCTCACTCAGAGCCCGACTGACTTCAGATGCCGCGGTTTGTTCGCCCAGCGCCGGTGCCAGGCGCTGGCTGAAATCTGCGGCATTGTAGACTGACAGGATGTGGCGTGTAGGGCGAGCCGAGTCGTCCATGGAGCAGATCTCCGCGGCCACTTTTTCTTCGGCACTGGTCCGGGTCAGCAGCGAAACTATGATGAACAGGCCGATATTGAGTCCCAGTGAGACCAGCGTAGCAGTGGTCCACAGCGTATCGATTGGCCCCATTAGCTCGCTGTAAAACGCGGTGAGTATGGAGGGGTTAGCGCCACCGGCCAAGGGCAACAGCATGGAGAAGAACCAGATCCCCAGGCCGCCGGCGAGTCCGACCAGCAGGCCACTGCGGTTGGCTTTAGGCCAGTAAGGGGTGGCGATGATGCCCGGTAGAAATTGCAGGGTGCCGGTGAATGCCACCAATGCCAGTTGGGTGAGACTCTGCGTGCCACTGAGCGTCACGAAAAAGATATACCCGGCGAGGATTAGAATAGCGATCAGGCTGCGGCGCAGCCATTTGAGCTGGGTGTAAATGCCCTGTGCCCGGTCGATCTGCAGCGGCCTGAAAGGGAGTACCAGGTGGTTGAGACACATATTGGCCAGGGCCAGCGTGGTGACGATGATGGTGGCGCTGGCGGCCGATAGGCAGGCCACAAAAGCGGCGGCGCTGACCGGGGTGGAGTTCAGTGCCATGCCAATGGCCAAGCCGCTATAGTCCATTGGCAAAGTATGGCCGAGCTTGATCCCGGCCCAGGTCACCGGCAGGATGGGCAGGCTCAGCACCAGCAAATAGAGCGGCAGCCCCCAGGTGGCACTGCGCAAATCGCGGCTGTCGTTGTTCTCGGCAAAGGTCATATGGAAGATGTGCGGCATGCACACTGCGCCCGCAAAAAAAATCAGTAACAGGGCGCGGGAGCTATCGCCCTGGATGGGCTGTGTGAGTTCATGACTCATCCGCTGATTGTCCACTAACCACTGTTCAAGGTTGGCGAAGCCCCCGAATATCGGGTAGACCGCTGCCAGGAAAAGGACCATCAGAGCGCATAGCTTGACCAATGATTCAAACGCGATGGCAGTAACCAGGCCGGTGTTGCGGTACTGCGAAGAGACGTGGCGTGTGCCAAACAGGATGGAAAAAACAGTGATAATGATGCAAAACAGTAGCGCCAGTCGATTGTGTTGTCCGCCGCCGGCGGACAATGCGGCGCCGTCGCCAGCCAGTATGTGAATGCTGTCTGCCACCGCCTGAATCTGCAGTGCCAGCAATGGCAACAGGGTGATACACATGGCGATAGTGACTGCAGCGCCTACCCACGGGCTGCGAAAGCGAAAGGCCAGGACATCTGCCAGGGAAGCCAGTTGGTAGTCGCGGCACAATCGCTGGAGCGGCTTCAACAGCAGCGCTGCCAATACGAATATCAGAACCACGCCCAGATAGTACAGCAGGAAGTTGTAGCCGTACTGGTGGGCCAGGGCAATCACGCCGTTGCTGGCCATGGCACAGGCGAACACGCCCAGCGACAGGACATAGACGGCGGGATGGTGGGTGATGCGCTCCGGAATGATTCCCCTGTCGGCCAAATGGGCTACTGCGAACAGGCCGCTCAAATACGCGATGATAAACAGTAGAATCTGCGCGAGGCTAAAGCTCATCCGGATACTTCCTGCGCTGGTTCCAGTAAACCGCTACCACGATGAACAGCCATACCTGGTAGGGTCGGTACCATGCGGTTGGCGAGCCGATCATCCAGCTTTCAATCGCCGGAAAGAAAATCAGGACAATACCTGCGACCAGTAGCAGCAGACGGTTAATATGCATGGTGGTTGCTTCCCCTGTCAGTTGCCGTCGCTGGAATGCCAGACTTCATTGGCCATCGATACTACTGAAGCGGCTGTCGTGGGTAAAGTTCATGCACTCAGACCAATGGTGGCAGCGGGGATGGCGAGGGTGGCAGGAATCTGCTGTAGCCTCCAATGCTCGGTAGCGTAGGCCAGCAGGGGCTCGACACCCGTCAGTGTTGGCGGTGGCTCTGGTTGTTGCAAAAAACGTAGCGCACAGCGCAGGTTGTCGGCAGGCTGGTGATTGTCCAGAGCCGGCGCGCGATTCTGTTTGCTGAATTTCTGGCCCTGCCTGGTGGTGATTACCGGTAAGTGGGCATAGCGAGGCGTGGCGTAAGCCAGACTTTGCTGCAGGAAAATCTGCCGCGGCGTGGAGTCCAGCAGGTCCGCACCACGCACCACGTGAGTGATGTTCTGCGCGGCGTCATCGACCACTACCGCCAATTGATAGGCGTCCAGCCCGTCCTTGCGCCGCACCACGAAATCCGCCTGAGATGTGCCCAGCGCGGAGTGCTGTGGCCCCTGCAGTAGATCTGTGAAGTGTATCTCGCAGTCGGTGGGAACTGCGGTGCGCAGCGCGTGTGGACCTGCTATGAGCTGCTGCCGCATCCGGCAGCCGCCGCGACAGGCACCATCCGCGTCCAGTGTCATCCGGCTGCAGTCACAGGAGAAAAGGTGGCCACCCTGCGCCAGTGCGTCCAGTGCTACTGTGTAGGCGGCGGACCTTGTGCTCTGGTACAGCACTGCCTCATCCCAGCGCAAACCGTGACACTGCAGGCTATGGAGGATGCTGTCGGCGGCGCCCTGCTCTTCCCGGGGCGGGTCCAGGTCTTCCATCCGCACCAGCCAGCTGCCACCGCAATGACGGGCATCCAGAAAACTGGCCAAGGCTGCAATCAGGGAACCCAGATGCAGTGGACCGGAGGGGGAGGGCGCAAAACGCCCTCGGTACTGTGTGGTGGGCCGGGGCAAGGTAAGCGCCCGGCGGGACTTAGCCCATTTCCTGCTTTTCTTTGATCTCGGCCAGCGTTTTGCAATCAATGCACTGGGTGGCAGTGGGTCTGGCTTCCAGCCGCAGAACGCCGATTTCTACGCCGCAGGCCTCACAGAACCCGTAGTCGTTCCGCTCGATGAGTTCCATGGTAGCATCAATTTTTTTGATCAGTTTGCGCTCCCTGTCCCGGGTGCGCAATTCCAGACTGAATTCCTCTTCCTGCGTGGCACGATCAGCGGGATCGGGAAAATTGGCCGCTTCGTCTTTCATATGGTTGACAGTGCGGTCCACTTCCTGCATCAACTCGGACTTCCAGTTCAGCAGGATAGCCCTGAAGTGTTCGCGTTGATCCTCGTTCATGTACTTTTCCCCCCGTTTTGGTTGGTAGGGTTCAAAGTTCTGAAACTCAATACTGGCTGCTTTTTTTGCAGCCTTGCTCGCTTTCGGCGCTTTCGCTGCAGTGACTTTCGGGGCTTTGGCTGCGGCTACTTGTGGTGCTTTGACCACAGCTACTTTTGATGCTTTGGCTGCGGTTGCTTTTGGTGCTTTGGCCGCAGTGGCTTTTGGTGCTTTGACCGCAGCTACTTTTGATGCTTTGGCTGCAGTTGCTTTTGGTGCTTTAGTTGCAGCTGGCTTTGGTGCTTTTGTTGTTCGAGGCATGGTTATTTTCCCATACGGCAAAGGTAACTCGACAATACTGACGGTGATTCGGGCTGGGCTGCCAAGGGGGGCCCAAATCCGAGGGCCGAGAAACTACCAGATAACCGCTAATGGTGCCACTATTTTTCCGCGCAGTTTTTCCAGCTTGGTGTCACGCCCAGTCGGTAGTTGCTAGAATGGCGCGCTCGCCGCAGCAGGGGTCGCTCATGTCAGGTCCATCTACACCTATTTATAAACACCGAGGCTTTGCCCAGCGCGTGGCAGAGATCGAGCCGTTTAGGGTGGTGGAGGTTTTGGCCCGGGCGACGCAGTTGGCTGCAGGTGGCGCCGATATCGTACACATGGCGGCGGGCGAACCGGATTTTGCCACCGCAGCGCCGATCGTAGCCGCGGGTCGTGCGGCCCTCGCTCGCGGGGAGACACACTACTCGCAGGCGGCAGGCATTCCCGCATTGCGCGAGGCGCTGTCGCGCTATTACGCCGACACCTACGGTTTGGACATCGCCCCCTCGCGTATTCTGATCACGCCGGGCGCATCCGGTGCGTTGTTGCTGATCGCGGCACTGCTGATGAATCCCGGTGATGGTATGCTCATGACAGACCCCGGTTATCCCTGTAATCGCCACTTTATGCGCCTGGTGGAAGGACGCGGGCAACTGGTGCCAGTGGACGCAACTAGCAACTACCAGTTGACCGCTGAACTGGTTGCGAGGCACTGGCAGGCCAATACCATTGGTGCCATGGTGGCGTCGCCGGCTAACCCAACTGGCACCGCGCTATCGCGGCAACAACTGGCCGCGCTGGCGGGAGAAGTGCGCTCCCGCAACGGCTATCTGCTGGTGGATGAGATTTATCACGGGCTGGTTTACGAGGGCTCGGCCCCATCGGTGCTCGAGGTGGACCAGGACGCCTTCGTTATCAATAGTTTCTCCAAATACTTCGGTATGACCGGTTGGCGGTTAGGCTGGCTGGTGGCACCCGAGGCGGCCGTGGTCGAGATGGAAAAACTGGCCCAGAATTTCTTCATTTCAATGTCCACCATGGCGCAGTACGCGGCGCTGGCGGGCTTTGAACCTGAGACCCGGGAGATACTGGAGCAGCGCCGCGAGATTTTTCGCCAGCGCCGCGATTTCTTGTTGCCGGCCCTGCAGGAACTCGGATTTTCAATACCTTGCAGTCCGCAGGGGGCGTTCTACATTTATGCCGATGCCAGTCGTTTTACGGAAGATAGCCAGCGTTTTTGCATTGATCTGCTGGAGGAGCATAGTGTGGCTCTCACCCCGGGCCTCGATTTCGGCCAGCACCGTGCCAAGCAGCACCTGCGTTTTTCCTACACCACGAGTATGGATCGACTGGAACTGGCGGTGGCGCGTCTCGCCAGGGTGCTGCGCTGACCATGCGTCTCGATCTGCTCACCTCAGGGCAATTGACCGGATTGGATGAATCCCATCTGGCCACCCTGCCCGATGGTCATCGTTTGCAAGACGAGGTGGCTGCGGCTTTCGCCGACCTCCAGCGGGATGCGCAACGGGCCGGCTTCGAGCTGGCCATCGCCAGTAGCTTTCGATCTTTTTCCCGCCAGTTGGCGATCTGGAATGGCAAGGCCAGCGGTATCCGACCCGTGCATGATGACGAGGGCCGCGCTGTGGTGATTGATCGATTGCCACCCGCACAGCAACTGCAAGCGATTTTGCGTTTCTCGGCCCTACCGGGTACGTCGCGCCATCACTGGGGTACCGACCTGGATGTGTACGATGCTGCCGCGGTGGAACCCGGCTACCGGGTACAATTGTCAGTGCAGGAGGTGGCCATTGGCGGCGTGTTCGATCCACTGCACACTTGGCTGGATGCGCGTATGGCCGCAGGTGAGTCACATGGGTTTTACCGGCCCTACGAGAAAGATCGCGGCGGGGTCGCGCCGGAGCGCTGGCACCTGAGTTACGCCCCTCTGTCGATTGCTTGCGCCGCGCAGTTTCGCGCCGACATGTTGGCCTCATGCTGGGACTGTGAGGAGGCTGCAGGGGGGGTCTTGTTAAGGGAGGAGATCGAAGTCCAATTGCAAGACATCATGACGCGCTATGTAGTCGTGCCGCACAACTGGTGCCCGGCACAACAGTAAGCTTGGCACCTCGCCCTTGGACGCGAGTGGATCGCGGCCAAGGGCGGGGTGCCCCGCAATGTCACTCCTTGGATCTGGCCTGCGTATGCAAGTGGCCGTAGTGGGTGTTGTAATCCCTTTCTGCAGCGGCGATGACCTCCAGTGCTTCGTCGCGACCGTAAACATAATCCACCTTGATGTTAGTCACTTTCCCGGGAATCATTTTGTAGGTCATAAAATAGTGCTGCAGGCGCTCAGTTTTGATCGCGGGCAGATCTGCGAGGTCGTGTACGTCGCCCCAGATATTGTCGCCGTCGAGTACCGCAATAATCTTGTCATCAGCTTCGCCGCCATCAACCATCTGGATGCCGCCCACCACTCGCGCACGCAGCACGATATCGGCGCGTGTGATATTGCGCTCGGAGAACACGCAAATGTCGAGTGGGTCGCCATCGGCGATCTCCGCATCGGCGCAGCGCTTGGCCACTTCCTCGGCGCAATAGGTGCGCGGAATAAAACCATAGAGACAGGGCGGGCTGGAGGTGGTTCGTTGTGGCCGGTCCACCATCAGGAAGCCCGATACCTTGTCCAGCTCATACTTAACCACATCGTGGGGTGTCATCTCGATAAACGCTTGCACGATGTCCTCGGGCATTTCTTCCGAGCGGACATGCAGGCCGTGCCAGGGGTGACGGCGCCATCGGTTGAAGTCGGTATTGCTATACATGGTGTTACCTCGAGGTTGTTTGGCCCTGTGGCTGGATTGGAGGAGGCGCGTATTGTAACCATAAGGTCGCGCAAAATCTTGTCAGAATCAGGCGAATCTACGCCTTTTTGCCCAGCGTCGAACGGCCAGGCCAGCAACGCCGCCCACTGCTGAGAAGGCTAGGATATTCGCCATGGGCGGCGGTACTGGTCTGCCCTCCCAAGGTCTGCAGCTACACTGTAAAACGCGTCTTCAGTTTGCGTGGAACCGCCACATTCTTCAGTCGCACATAGTCGGGCAAACCATTGCGATATTCGGGATAGGCTTCGCCCATAATGAGCGGAGCCAGATAGGTCCGGGCTGCGTCGGTAATGCCAAAGCCGTCGCGTGTGATGTAATTGCGCGGCATTTTCTTCTCGCGGTTGGCCACATCCTCCAGTGCTGCTGTGCCGATGGACCAGCTGTAACGCTTACCTTTGCCGCGCACGATACAGGGCATAACGGCGTTGTCACCGCGCAGGGCAAATTTAACAGCGGCTTCGCCCAGCGCGTAAGCCTGGTCCACGTCGGTCTGGGAGGCGATGTGTCGCGCCGAGCGCTGCAAATAGTCTGCCACCGCCCAATGGTATTTGTATCCGAGCTCCGCTTTGATCATCTGTGCCAGCTGTGGCGCGAGGCCACCCAGCTGGCTGTGGCCGAAGGCATCCTTGAGGCCGGATTCCGACAGAAAGCTGCCGTCTTTATACTGGGCGCCCTCGGACGCGACGATCACGCAGTAGCCGTGGCGCTTGACCGTGCGTTGCACCCTGGCCATGAATTTCTCCCGCTCAAAGGCAATTTCCGGGAACAGGATAATGTGCGGTGCGTCCCCGTCCTCGGTCGCGGCGAGGCCACTGGCAGCGGCGATCCAGCCCGCGTGCCGTCCCATGACTTCCAGAATGAATACCTTGGTTGAGGTCTCGCACATGGAGGCGACATCCATAGCGGCCTCGCGGGTAGAGATGGCAATGTACTTGGCGACCGAGCCAAACCCCGGGCAGTTGTCTGTCAGGGGCAGGTCGTTGTCGATCGTTTTGGGTACGTGGATGGCCTGTAGCGGGTAACCCGTGGCCTGACTCAACTGGGAGACTTTCAGGCAGGTGTCGGCGGAATCGCCGCCGCCGTTGTAGAAGAAATAGCCGATATTGTGCGCCTTGAAGACAGCAATCAGCCGTTCGTACTCTGCGCGGTTTTCCTCCAGGCTTTTGAGTTTGTGACGGCAGGAGCCAAAGGCGCCGGCTGGCGTGGTCAGCAGGCCGCGAATGGCGGCCGCACTCTCCTTGCTGGTGTCAATCAGGTCTTCGCGCAGCGCACCGATGATACCGTTGCGGCCGGCATACACTTTGCCGATTTGCGCACGGTGCTTCCTGGCAGTTTCGATGACGCCACAGGCAGTGGCGTTGATGACGGCGGTGACGCCACCGGACTGGGCGTAGAAGGCATTTTTCACTGGCATGTGGTGATCTATTCCTGGTGACGGTCGAGGACACTGCGCCGTTGCGTTATTGACGATGGCAGTGCGGGGCAATCATACGGCAATTACCGCAACTTGTAGACTGTGGTAGTGGATTAGTGCTGCTGACTGTGGTGTGGCCATCATTGAGCACATGCTACTATGCGCGCTGTATAAAAGGAGCGGTTGTTGAAAGGCCATATTCATATTCTCGGCATCTGCGGTACCTTCATGGGTGGCATTGCGCTGCTGGCCAGGGAGTTGGGTTATCGGGTAACCGGCTCCGATGCCAGCGTCTATCCTCCCATGAGCACCCAGCTGCGTGCGGCGGGCATCGACCTGATGGAAGGCTATCTGCCCGAGCACCTGCAGCCGCCACCGGATTGTGTGGTGGTCGGCAATGCCATGACCCGCGGCAACCCGCTGGTCGAGCACCTGCTGAACAGTGGGCTGCCCTACACCTCCGGGCCGCAGTGGCTGGCGGAGCATGTGCTGCAGGATAAATGGGTTTTAGCGGTGTCCGGTACGCACGGTAAAACCACCACCAGCAGTATGCTGGCCTGGATACTGGAACATGCAGGCATGGCGCCGGGTTTTCTGATTGGCGGAGTGCCGGGGAATTTTGGTGTCTCGGCGCGCTGTGGCGATTCGGATTTTTTTGTGGTGGAAGCGGACGAGTATGACACCGCATTTTTCGACAAGCGTTCCAAGTTTGTCCATTATCGCCCACGCACCCTCGCCATCAATAATCTGGAGTTCGATCACGCCGATATTTTTGCCGACCTGGCGTCGATCCAGCGGCAATTCCATCACTTGCTGCGTTGCGTACCCGGGGAGGGGCTTGTCGTCTATCGCCATGGAGTGCAGGCGATTGCGGAGACTCTGGCCATGGGCTCCTGGACGCCGACGACATCCTTTGGCATTGGAGCGGACTCGGCTGCGGACTGGTGCGCAACGTTGCTGATAGATGATGGCTCGGCGTTTCGTGTGTTGCCCCCCGCAGGCGAATCCGTGGACGTGCACTGGTCGCACTGCGGCCTGCACAATGTTGAAAATGCACTCACGGCCCTTGCGGCAGCACGTCATGTGGGTGTTGCCCCGGCGGTAGCGGTCATGGCACTCAGTCAATTCCTGGGAGTCAAACGCCGTCTGGAATTACTCGGTAGTCCTGGCAGTATCTCGGTGTATGACGATTTCGCCCATCACCCGACGGCCATTGCGACCACTCTGCAGGGGCTGCGTGCCCGTGCTGGTAGCGGGCGCGTGATCGCCTTGGTTGAACCGCGCTCTAATACCATGCGCATGGGTGAGCATCGCGCGCAGTTGGCGGCCGCCACGGCAGCGGCAGATCGGGTGTACTGGTTCCAGCCTCCGGGTATGGACTGGTCGTTGGAAGCAGTGGTGGCGGAGAGTCCGGTGCCTGCGACGGTGGTCGCCGATGTGGCTGAGCTGGTACGGCAGGTTGCGAGCGAGGCCCGCGCGGGCGACCAGATCGTGATTATGAGCAATGGTGGCTTTGACGGTATTCACCAGAAACTGCTGCACGAGTTGCAGGATCTGGCATCCCCATGAGTTCTCCATGGTCCGGTTACTGCATGCAAGCTGATGCGCGGTTGCTCACGTGATGGAGTGCCGAACCGACTGCGGTGCCTGCTGTATTGCGATTTCAATCGGCCTGCCCTTTTACGGCATGCCCAATGGTAAGCCGGCTGGTATCCCCTGTGTTCATCTCAGCTCGGCCATGCGCTGCGAGCTCTATGGCGATGCGCGCCGTCCCGCACTGTGCGATGCTTTTATTGCTGAGCGCGAATTCTGCGGCGAAAACCGTGAGCAGGCTCTGGTGTTATTGGCGCAACTGGAACTGCAGAGTCTGCCTGACACTGTTGTCACTGTTGTCACTGAAAGGATCATGTGAGCGAGCTGCCGCTGTTTCCCCTCTCGGGGGTGTTACTGCCGTTCGGTCGCGTGCCTCTACAGATTTTTGAGCCGCGTTACCTGGATATGGTGCGCGATTGTCTGAAGACCAACAGTGCCTTCGGCGTGGTGTGGATTCGCCGCGGCGCGGAAGTGGTGCAGCGTGGCCGTGCAGCCGCTGAGCTGGGTGACTATGGAACATGTGCGCGCATTGTGGACTGGGATCAACTGCCCAATGGTCTACTTGGGATTACAATTGAGGGCACCCAACGCTTCGAACTGATCGAGACCCACACGCGCGCCAATGGCCTGGTGGTAGGTCAGGTGGAGCTGCAGGCGGCCATCCCTGCGGCGCCCCTGTCTGCGGACTGGTTGTCACTGCTGGATGTATTGCGCAGTGTAGAGACGCATCCGCACGTGGAGCGCATGCAGCTGCGTGTGGATTACAACGATGCCTGGCAGGTTGGCTATACGCTGGTACAGTTATTACCACTGGAAGAGTCGCTGAAGTACGAATTGCTTGGTTTAGACTCTGTTGACGCGCTGCTGGCGGAGCTTCATGCCCTGCTGAATCAGATCAGCGGCGCACACTAGCAGTGCGCGCACCGCGCCCTAGCCTTGCACTTCAACTGAAGTCGGGCATCCAGCCGCCAGATTCCTTCCAGCGGTTAACGATCTCACAGAACAATTCGGCCGTGCGTTCTGCGTCATATGCGGCCGAGTGAGCCTCGTTGTTGTCAAAAGCGATGCCCGCTTCCGCGCAGGCTTTGGCGAGCACCGTTTGTCCATAGGCGAGACCGGACAACGTCGCTGTGTCGAAGAAGGAAAAGGGGTGGAATGGGTTGCGTTTGATGCCGCACCGCTCCACTCCCGCGTTGATGAAGCCCGCGTCGAAATGCGCATTGTGTCCCACCAGAATCGCGCGATTGCACGACTGGTCGCGGAGTTCCTTGCGTATGACGTTGAACAGCTCGGTCAGGGCCTCTTCTTCTGCGACCGCTTCGCGAAAAGGATGGTAGGGGTCGATGCCGGTGAAATCCAGCGCAGACTGCTCGATGTTGGCGCCCTCGAACGGTTGTACATGAAAACTGTAGGTGCGGTGCACTGCCAGCAAGCCGCTTTCATCCATGCGCACGGTGGTCGCGGCCACTTCCAGTATGGCATCGGTGCTGGCGCTGAATCCCCCGGTTTCCACGTCGATAACCACAGGCAGGAAACCGCGGAAACGATCGCTGATGAGATGTTCCGTGATGAGTTTCATGCGTGTGCACCGGCGTCGACAACGCGCCATCCTACCGCTTGCCCTGCGCGCAGGGGTGTAAGCGTCTCAGCACCCAGTGGTAGTTGCGATGGCACCTCCCAGCTTTCCTTGCGCAGGGTGACGCTGTCTTTGTTGCGTGGCAGGCAGTAGAAGTCAGGGCCGAAGTGCGCCGCGAAAGCCTCCAGTTTATCCAGGGCGTGTAACTGCTCAAAGACCTCAGCGTAAAATTCAAGTGCGGCATGGGCGCTGTAGACCCCGGCACAGCCGCAGCTGCTTTCCTTGCTGCCGGTGCTATGGGGCGCAGAATCGCTGCCAAGAAAGAATTTTGGATCGCCGGAGATAGCCGCCGCCTGCAGCGCTAGCTGATGCGTGTTGCGCTTTAGTACCGGCAGGCAGTAATGGTGGGGACGAATACCGCCGACCAACATATCGTTGCGATTGAGCAGCAGGTGGTGGGGCGTAATCGTCGCCGCGACCTTGGCACCGGCGGCGCTGACGAACTGCACGGCGTCCGCCGTGGTGATATGTTCCAGCACCACACGCAGCGCCGGAAAGCGTTGGGTGAGGGGCGCCAGATGGCGATCGATGAACACCTTTTCCCGGTCGAAAATATCGACGTTGTGATCGGTCACCTCGCCGTGGATCAGCAGTGGCAGGTCCGCTTCCTCCATTGCAGCCAGCGTGGGAAACAATCCCTCCAACCGGGCCACGCCGGCGGCGGAGTTGGTGGTCGCCCCCGCCGGGTAGAGTTTGACCGCATATACGCCATTGGTCGCAGCGGCCAGACGAATCTCTGCGGCTGTGGTTTGGTCGGTGAGATACAGCGTCATGAGTGGCTCAAATTGCCGGGGCAACGCGCTCATGGCCTGCACTATCCGATCACGATACGCGAGCGCCTGGCTGACGGTGGTTACCGCAGGCGTGAGGTTGGGCATGACGATGGCCCGACCGAAGTAGCGAGCCAGATCGGCGCAGGTGTATTGCAAAAAGCTGCCGTCACGCAGGTGCACATGCCAGTCGTCGGGGCGGGTAATGGTCAGTTCAATCACGAGGAATCTTGTGGCTGTGGAAGACAGACGCAGATGCTACCACAAAAGGGGGTCAGAGCCCTTTGTGGCTCTTTGCCACAAAAAACAAAGGGCTCTGACCCCCGTTTGCTGGGCATTGCGCCACCCCGGCGGTAGAATGTCGGGCCTTTTTGATCACAGCTGGGAAGAGCATGACATGTCGGATGTAAACAAAGTTGTACTGGCCTATTCCGGTGGTCTGGACACCTCGGTCATCGTGCGCTGGTTGCAAGACAACTACAGCTGCGAGGTCGTGACCTTCACAGCCGATATTGGCCAGGGCGAGGAAGTCGAACCGGCCCGTGCCAAGGCCCAGGCCATGGGCGTCAAGGAAATCTATATCGATGACCTGCGCGAGGAATTCGTGCGTGATTTCGTGTTCCCCATGTTTCGCGCCAACACCATCTACGAAGGCGAATACCTGCTGGGTACTTCCATTGCGCGTCCACTGATCGCCAAGCGATTGATCGAGATCGCCAATGAAACCTGCGCCGACGCGATTTCCCACGGCGCGACCGGCAAGGGCAATGATCAGGTGCGGTTCGAGCTGGGTGCCTATGCGCTCAAGCCCGGTATTAAAGTCATTGCGCCCTGGCGGGAATGGGACCTCACGTCCAGGGAATCCTTGATGCAATACTGCAAGACCCACGCCATCCCGGTGGACTATGCCAACGCGAAAAAGAAATCCCCCTACTCCATGGACGCCAACCTGCTGCACATCTCCTACGAGGGCGACCAGTTGGAAAATCCCTGGGTGGAGCCGGAAGAAGATATGTGGCGCTGGAGTGTCAGCCCCGAGGCCGCACCCGATACCGCCACCTATATAGAGCTGGATTTTGTGGGCGGCGACCCGGTTGCCGTCAACGGTGAGGCGATGACGCCGGCAACCTTGTTGGCTTACCTGAACAAGATCGGTGGCGCCAATGGCATCGGCCGCGACGATATCGTGGAAAATCGCTATGTAGGTATGAAATCGCGCGGCTGTTACGAGACACCCGGGGGCACCATCCTGCTCAAGGCCCACCGGGCGCTTGAGTCGTTGACGCTGGATCGGGAAGTGGCGCACCTGAAGGACGAGTTGATGCCGCGCTACGCCAAGCTGATCTACAACGGCTACTGGTGGTCGCCCGAGCGCAGGATGCTGCAGGTCGCCATCGACCATTCGCAGTCAGTGGTGAACGGCAAGGTGCGACTCAAACTCTACAAAGGCAATGTGGTCGTGGCTGGCCGTCAGTCGCAGGACAGCCTGTTTGACAAGCACATCGCCACGTTTGAAGAGGACGGCGGCGCCTACAACCAGGCGGATGCGGAAGGCTTCATTAAACTCAATGCCCTGCGACTGCGTATCGCCGCCAATAAGGGGCGCTCGCCACTCTAGGGGGCTAAGCCTCGGGTTTGTACCAGATCGGCGACGTGTACGCGCGATCCTGCGTGCTGGTCGGGGCGCCCGCGGGAATGGGCACACCGAAGCGGAAGGCGTCATAGGTTGACCAGCGCGGTTTGGGAATCTCCAGCACGCGCGCGTAGTAAAACGCATTCAGGCGCGGATTGAAATCCGGGTCCGTCCACACAGTGCCGAGCTCCGGCGCGCCAATGGTATTGGTCCAGAAGGCGTTTTTTACATCGACAGTATTTCCCACCAGCGGCAACTTGCCATCCGGCCCCAGCTTTCTGTCACCAGACCAGACCACATCATAGACCTTCTCATGCGTCTTCTCGCCATCGTACCAGCCCTTGACAATCTGGATGCGATCCAGGTTCGCGCCCATCGCGTCGCGCAGGGCGAACACCATAAAAGTGGGCGCCCTACCGGTTGAACTCGGTGGCAGGTCACCGCCCATGGGCACACCCTTGGCGTAGCCGACGAAGGCGGGCTCGCGATTATCAAGATCGCTCGCGGTAAACTCCCAGCCGCCGAACAGGCGCACCAGCACACGCGAACCTGTGGTGGCGTAGACTTCCTTGCGCGCCATGGCGTCAAACAGTGCGGCGCGGGTGTTGTCCGTGGCCCAGACTACAGCCAGTCCGGATGCGACCATTTGCCAACCCATGATGGCACCCTGTTCAGTGGCCATGAAGGGATGCATCATCCGTTCGGGCGACGGCTCAGCCCCGGTATGCTTGCCAAAAAAGTTGTCTTCCTCGGCCGTTGATAGAGAGGTGTGGCTGTCAGTGGAGCCGATCATGCCGAACTTGTAGGGGTTGGTGCCGAATTTTTTCTGCAATTGCAGGCCCCGCTTCAGGCCTTCGCGGGCGTACTCACCCGCCAGCATGGCATCGGTCTTGGCCTGGGAGACATCAAGGTTACCGATATCCCAGAGTTCGTAGTCGGCAAATTCGTCCTCGGGCGAGAGGAAGGGGTGGGCTTCGCCATTGCCCTTGATCTGGGTCGCCTCATACAGCGGCTCCCACTTGTCCCGCTCGCGCACATAGTGTGCATCCAATGGCTTGCCGTCGCTCTGCACGTCCAGCGGGAACATCATGCCGTTGGACAGGTTGCCGTTGTGGGCGATAGCCAGCATTTCGCCGCCGGTTTTGCGCTCGTACTGCGCCATCCACGCCCACAATTTGAGCGGGTTATTGCTACCCTGGGGAGGCATGGTGGTGTAGGGCACCATCTGCCCGCCCTTGTCACCGCCGTCGCGGTAGACCACCACCCGGTGCAGGTTGTTGCCCTGCACCAGCGAGGTCCATTCGTAGCCGATGAAGGCGGTGAAGCGCCCCGGTTCGTTGAACTGTTCAGCGGCTTTCACCGTTTGTGCCCAGGAACTTTTATAGGCATCGGACGTGGGTGCGTAGACCAGCGCGGGTGGGAACTTGTCCTGTGAAAACAGGCCGATGATCTCCACTGCAACATCCACGCCTTTACCGGCTTTGATCCGGTCGTACCAGTCCCTGCCGGTCGGGTCCTTCAGGATATGGGGAGCACCATCGAGCAGGTCCGGGAAAAACCCCATATTATCGGAGTGATCGGCCACCACCAGGAAATCCAGCGGGCGCGACAGGCGCACCGGCCCGCCGCGGGTCGAATTCACCTGTTCGCCACGAGCGAAGCGGTAGGCGGCATCCAGCCCCAGGCGGTTGCCAAATGCGCCGGCGTCCATGGAGATGTCGGTGTGCAGGTGGGTGTCGCCAAAGTATGCTTTGGTCGGAAAGTCGCGCCTGGCATACGGCGAGTAGACTTTGCCGGTGTAGGCGCCGGACAGAATTTTTTTATCCGGGGGTGCCGGTGCCTGGGCGATAGCTGTCAGGGATGCTGTACCCAATGCCAGTGCGGCCAGCCATTTTTGTATTGAGTGTTTCTGCACTTTTATATCCTCGCGCAAGTTCAGCAGTGCTGGCGGTACGAGTGAGAGTCCAGAATAGCCGCTTTACACTGAACAGCCAATGCATCCGTCCTACTCTTTCATGATGAGGGTCAATGAAAATCGCGCGAGGGCAACCGCAAGTTGCTCAACTCGTGAGAATAATCATGCAAGGCACCGGCGATCACGTGGATGACATTGTCCTTGCTCTCCACGATACCTGTTACCAGCAACAACTGCCCGGTCATCAGTGCCTGGCGAAAGTGCTGCTGGGTGCGCTGCCACACCACGACATTGCTGTTGCCGGTTTCATCCTCCAGGGTGAGAAATAACACGCCCGAGGCGCTGCCCGGCCGCTGGCGGCAGGTGACCAGGCCGGCGATGCGCACGAACCGTTTGTTGCCCAGCGCGGCCAGATCGGCGTGGCGCTTGCAGTGGCTGAAAGGATAGCGCTCCCGCAACAGGCTCAGGGGATGTGCGCGCAGAGTGAGGCCAGTGGCGCGATAATCGGCGAGGACTTCCTCCGCCACCTGCGGCACTGGCAACTGCACGCCGTCGTCAAAGTAGCTGGCGTTTTGGTACTGCTCATCGCGCAATAAGGATTTGGGTTGTTCCAGCGCCATGATCTGCCACTGGGACTGGTGGCGATGTCCGCTCAGGGATTGCAGCGCATCGGCATCCGCCAGCGCTTCCATGTCGCGCTTGTCCAGCGCGGCCCATTGGCGCAGGTTGCTGATCTGGCGAAACGGTTGGCGCTGCCGCGCCTCCACCACGCGCTGGGCGCCCTCCCGACTCAGGCCGCGCACCAGACGCAATCCCAGGCGCATGCCCAGGTGCATGCCCGGGTGTAGTGTCGGCTGGTTATTTTGCGCCGCACGGCTGTCCAGCATGGGCTGTCCCAGCATCGGCTGCCGCAGCAACTGGTGATCCCACTCGCTGTAATTGATGTCGATGGGCAGTACGGTGACGCCGTGGCGGCGGGCATCCTGGACCAACTGTGACGGACTGTAAAAACCCATGGGCTGGCTGTTGAGCAGGCCGGCAAAAAACGCTGCCGGGTGATGGCGCTTGAGCCAGGCGGAAAAGTAAGCCAGCAGG
>JANNXP010000190.1:0-6232 GCA_031409615.1 Haliea sp.
GTCGGCTTCAGTATTACCGGCTCAGGCAGTGACGGCCAGCCGATCTATCTGGACGGTATGCGCGGGGTAGTTGAGCGCAACACCATGCGCTACTACCTGGCACTGGAAGCCTATCTCGGAGACTTGTCGGGTACTGCCGCAGAACAACAGGAGCAACGCCTGAATGACTGGCACAGTGCGGTGGAGCGCTATCCACTGCAATTGCATGAACTTGAGCGCAGCGAATACCTGGCTTCGAAACACGCGGAAATCACTCGCCAGCTACAACCCTCTGGTGACCAACAATAGGCTTAGGCATGGCAACTCACAAATGTCGTATTGGGTGTGGGTCTGCGTACGCTGGCGCACAGAAGCGCCACCGCTTTTAGGTCATCATAAAGCCTGTTGAGTCAGGTCTGGACGTTACTGGCTTTTGCTATAGCACTCTTTGAGGACATCGTTATGAGCGTAGGAACAATACTGCTGATCATTCTTATCCTGATCCTGGTTGGCGCACTTCCGACCTGGCCGCATAGCAAGAGCTGGGGTTACGGACCCAGCGGCGGCCTCGGATTGGTGGTGGTGATTCTGATCGTCTTGCTCTTGCTAGGGCGAATTTAGGGCCGATTTAACACCATCAGTTGAAGTAACAAAGAAGAAGTAACAAAAAAGAAGTAACAAAAAAGGCACTGTATGAAGAAAAAACACGCAATTACCAGTGAGCTCGCTGCCTTGCGCAAGCAGGCTCGCAAGCATGTCGAACAAGGCGCAGTCACAGCCGGCTATACGGCTGATCGCCCTGAGGTGTTGAAAAGACTCAATGAGGCTCTCGCCACGGAAATTGTTTGTATGTTGCGCTATCGGCGGCATCACTTTATGGCCCGCGGAATTCACGCCAAGGGCATTGCCGATGAATTTTTGGTGCACTCCAACGAGGAGCAAGGGCATGCCGATCAAATCGCCGCCCGCATAGTGCAACTGGGGGGTGAACCCGATTTTTGTCCCGACAGACTCAGCGCAAGCAGTCATGCTGAATACATACCCGCAGAATCGCTGGTCGATATGATAAGGGAAAATGTCGTGGCCGAGCGGATCGCAATCGACAGCTACCGCGAACTGATCCGGTACCTGGATACTCAGGACCCGACCACCGGCCAGTTGTTGAGGGGCATTCTGGCAGTGGAAGAACAGCATGCGGACGAGCTGGCCGACTTGCTACAGGATTGGCCGGTATAAGACACGTTAGAACTCTTAATTTCTATTGGAGATACACCATGAAAATGCAACCGAAAAAACTAATGATCGCCACGGGTATAGCCGTGTGGATTGCCGCATTGAGCACGTCGACAATTGCCGCCACGCCTTCCCAGGAAGTCACCGAAGCGCGTCAGGAAACGCAAATCTGGACCACCTACACCCTCAGCCCCTATCTGCGCGCCAGTGATTTGAGTGTTGCAGTGCATGACGGTAAGGCCACCCTGACGGGTAAGGTCAGCGATGATGTAAACAAAGATCTGGCTAAAGAAATTGCCCTGGGGGTCAGCGGCATTGAGGAAGTAGACAACCAGATTGAGGTGCTCAGTGACTATAACCCGCCAGCCAATACAGGCCGCTCCTACGCTGATAAGGTTGACGACGCGAGCAAAAACACCGCAGTCAAACTCAAACTGATTTGGAGCAAGAATACACATGGACTGGATACTGAAGTATCCACCGTCGGTGGCAAGGTTACCCTGAAGGGTACGGCGGACTCGGCCGCAGCCAAGGATCTGGTAGGGCGCATGGCATTGAATACCCGTGGCGTTGACACCGTGAGCAACCAACTGGTAGTCACACCTCCGAAGGCAAGCATGACTGATAGTGCCAAGAGCACCAGCGAAGCGGCCGGTCATGAAATCTCCGACGCATGGATCACCACCAAGGTCAAATCGACCCTGCTGTACTCCAGCAATGTCAGGGGTACTGACATAGTGGTCAATACCAAGGACGGCGTGGTGACACTGAGTGGGCGGGTCGACAATGGCTCTGAACGCGCTCTGGCGATCGAGCTGGCAGACAACGTACGCGGTGTGAAAAGCGTCAACTCCAAAGGTCTTACGATCTAAAGCAAACTCGTCATTTAGAAGGATTGCAACTATGAACACGTCTTACCTCAGTAGCCTATCGGTAATTCCCGGGCCTGCACTCTGGCACAGTGTCGGCAGCGCGGTGATTGTTCTGATCCTGTCTGCCTGCGCGGCGGCACCGATGCCGCCCAACGAAGAACTGCGGGCTGCCCGGACTGCTATCGAAAGTGCTGAGCAGGCACGCGTAGCGGATTACGCATCGCCGGAACTGGGTGAAGCACGTGACAAACTTAATGCTGCGAATGCCGCTGTACAGCTGGAGGATATGGCTGTCGCCAGACGTTTGGCCGAAGAGGCACAGGCTGATGCGCAGCTGGCCTTGGCCAGGTCGCAGGCCACCAAAGCCAGGCTGGTCAATGAAGAGATGCTCAATAGCACCAGCAGCCTGAAAGAAGAAATGCAACGCAACGCAGGAGTACAACCATGAATACGTCTCAACATGCTGGAAAGCTGATTGCAGTGGCGAGCGTTTCGCTATTGCTAACCGCCTGTGCTGGCGCACCAACCACGCCAGTTGGTGCTGATCAGGCACGTAACAAGCTGAACCAACTGCAGGCGAACCCCGAATTGGCGACACGCGCTCCTGTAGCGATCAAAGAGGCGGAGATAGCGGTAGCGGCGGCGGAGCAACCGCGTACATCCGAAGAGATGGAGCAAGGCGAGCACCTCGTTTTCATTGCTGATCGCAAGGTGGATATCGCTCACGCCCAGGCCGAGACGCGAATGTTTGAAGATCAGCGCAACCAGCTTAGCGAACAGCGTGAAGACGCTCGCCTGGACTCACGCACTCTGGAAGCCGATCTGGCACATCAGGAAACCGACGACCTGAAAGCCCAGATAGCGTCACTGAATGCCAGGGAGACCGAGCGCGGGCTGGTGGTGACATTGGGTGACGTGCTGTTTGAAACCGATCGGGCGGAACTTAAAGGTGGCGCGGCCAACAACCTCGATAGGCTGGCGGCGTTTCTTAACCGCTATCCCGACAGCAACGTGATCATCGAAGGCTACACTGACAGCATTGGCAGCGATGACTACAATTATGATTTGTCACAACGGCGAGCCGAGTCAGTACGCGGCTACTTGATGAGTCAAGGTATCGCCCCAAGCCGTATGAGTGCATCCGGCAAGGGCGAGGGTTCTCCCGTAGCCAGTAACGACAGCTCCACCGGTCGGCAAATGAACCGCCGCGTTGAAGTTGTTATCGCCAATACCGTAACTGCCTTGCGCTAGACTATCAGCTTCTCGTAATCGTCCATCCCGATCGCATAGCACTCGCAGGCACTGGCCTCGAGTCCAAAGCGATCGAGAATACTAATATCTCTACGGCTATAGTATTCTTTGAGGTGCAATGCCATGTCTCAAACCCTACTTTGCAACTGCTTTGTAATAACGATGTGTCTTAGCCAACTGTCGATTGCGGCTGATCAGGCGCAAAAAGCAGAAACGGCCGAGAGCAAGGCAAAGGTGCTGGAACAGAAAGCCGCGCCCGGGGGTAACAAGGCGCTCCCGTCAGTGTCTCAAATCATCACGAAACCCGAAACGCAGGCCGTCGATCCAGCCGGCAAAGAGCCTCTGGACGAAGCACTCACCTGTCTTTCACGCACTATCTATTGGGAGGCCAGGGGTGAGGAGCCTGCCAGTTTGGAAGCTGTTGCCAATGTTGTCATGAACCGGCTGGGACAGAACGGCTTTCCTAACCGGATTTGTGACGTTGTTCGGCAAGGTAAAGAACAGGGTGCCTGCCAGTTCTCCTGGTGGTGCGACGGCCGTATAGATGACGCAGAGGATGAAAAATCCTATGCGACGGCCAAGGAAATAGCGCGCAAAGCCCTCAATAGGCAATTAACAGACCGCACCGGTGGCGCCTTGTATTTTCACCATGGGGAAGCGACCACCCGGTGGTCTGCGCAATACATCAAGACGGTCGAGGTTGGAAAGTTTGCCTTCTACAAACCGCATGACGGCGCAGCAAAATAGCCGTTTCCAGCCTAGCTCACAGCAGTGAGCAAACGATCCATTTCCATTTTTACGACCTTATAGCACTCGCAGGAATGCCGTTCCAGACCTACACGATCAAGTACCGAAATGTGACCGCGGCGATAACTGATAAAACCAGCGCGTTTCAAATTGCCGGCGGCTTCTGTAATACCTTCACGACGTACGCCCAGCATGCTGGCTACCAATTCCTGTGTCATAACCAATTCAGCTGAAGTCACTCGATCAAGCGTTGACAATAGCCAGCGACACAATTGTTGTTCTACTGGGTGGTGCCGATTACAGGCCGCCGTTTGAGACATTTGTGTCGCCAATGCTTGTGTGTAGCGTAGCAACAAGCGCTGTACCAGACCCGCTCGATGAAATTCATCATTCAAAACGTGGCGTTCTAGTCGATAGGCATGGCCCCCTGTTTGCACCATCGCAGAACCGGATGTTGTACCCCCGCCCAAGAATAATGAAATGCCGACAACGCCCTCATTACCGACACCAGCTGTTTCGGCCGAAGCACCGGATTCCATTACATAATGCAATGACACAATCGATGTGGTGGGAAAATACGCATGCTGTAGTTGCTGGCCGGGCTCATAAAGTATGTCGCCGAGCAACATGGGCACTAGTTCTAATTTGTCAATGAGCGGTTTGAATTCCGCGCCACTCAAATAGCTAAGCAAAGTATTCTGCCCCGGGCTATGCGGCGATCTTGCGACCAATTTTGGCAAATGGGCTACTTTTTGCATACTATTTCCTCGGTGTGCATTCCACACCGATACCCCGGTATCCAATGAAGCGACTGGCGTTATTGAACATTGGCTCTCCACTCACCCTGAACTGCTGCTGCGTGCCATCGCTGTTAACACGACTAAACCCAAAGTCGATAAAAGGTTGTCGAGCAGCAATACATTGCTGCAATTCCATTTGTTCCGCTTCATTCCAGCCGCTTGTTTGATGAGTACTTGAATCTGGCGACAAGTTCCCAACTTCCATTCCCAGCATTTCCAAAACAGGCCCCGATACCTTGGTAAAATTGCCGTTTTCGTCCTGCTCCCAATACCAATCAGATGCGAGTTCCGTCAAGCGGCGAAACCGCGCTTCGCTTTCGCGCAATTCGGCAGTGCGCTCCTGCACAGTTTCTTCCAAAAACCGATTATTTTTTTCCAATAATTTATACAACAATCGCACTTCCAATACATTGAGAATGCGCGCTTTTACCTCGGTTAGATCAAACGGTTTGCTGATAAAATCTTTAGCACCTGCCTGTAATGCGGGTATTTTTTGCCCAGGTTGTGCGGTCAGCACAATAACCGGCAGGTAGTCATCCACGATACTTTCTTTCAGTGCCTCCATGACCTGAAAACCGTCCATTTTTGGCATTTGCAAATCGAGTAGAATTAGATCGTAACGATTCTTCCGATGTAAACTACACACTTCGATCGGATTCATAGTCGCGCTTACGTTCGTATACCCGGCCTGCTCCAGTAACTGCGTAAGCAATTCCACATTGGCATTTTGATCGTCAACAATCAAAATGTTGGCACTCAGGATCTCGGTTCTACTAATTGACTGTTTCATCGGGTCCTTCTGATTTTTGAGGTAAGTGTGTTTTCGCGAATGCTAACGCAACATCTAGCGTCTCCATAAAATCATTGACTTTAATCGGCTTGGTAAGATAGCGGAAAAACCCGGCGTCCAAACCCTTTTGGATGTCACGCGGCATGGCGTTGGCACTGAGCGCCACTATGGGTATGTGGGTCGTTTCTGGATCCTCATGCAGAATATTTAGCGCCCTTATGCCACTGATTCCAGGCAGGTTAATATCCATCAGAATAACGTCAGGTTTTTGGGCGCGCGCAATCTCAATACCGTCTAATCCGTCGATCGCGGTAAGCAAAAATATGTCTGCTCTGCGCGCTATTAAATCTTCTACCAACATTAAATTGGCAGGGTTGTCTTCAACGTAAAGCAGAGTGTGTGTTTGAGTGGCAGTTTGAGTTTTAACTTTGACGAACGTATGCTCTCCTGCCTTGCTAGTACTGGTCGGCTTAGTGGTTAGATGTAGCTCTACCCAAAACTTGCAGCTCTTCCCAGCTATACTCTCTACGCCAATTTTACCTCCCATCAATTCCACCAAC
>JANNXP010000191.1:0-8983 GCA_031409615.1 Haliea sp.
GCTTTTGCCTTGGCTTTTGGCTTGGCTTTCGCTTTTGCCTTGGCTTTTGGCTTGGCTTTCGCTTTTGCCTTTGGCTTAGCTTTTTTCGCTGTCGCCTTTTTTGCTACTACCTTACGTTTTGCCGGTGCCTTTTTCTTAGTGGCTTTGGCGCGTTTGGTTGTTGCTTTTTTCTTAGCTGTTGCCATTATGCAATTCTCCAGACTGTTAATGAGGGTCCCGCGAGTCCAAAAATAGCAACAATGCAATAGAGATACAATAGTATAAATTGTAGAAATTTCGCATCTCTGAAACTCCGCATATCACTCCTTTTTCAAAAAAAGAAACGACGCAGGCTCCAATTTTTTATTTTCCTTTTTTTTCGACGGCCGATGCAGCTACGACTGCAAGGATGCAAAAAGTGTTTTTCGGATATCCTCCACACTGCCTACACCCTCTATACGGTGGTAATTGGGCGCCGCCTCGCCATCCATATCCTGGTAGAAATTTATGAGGGGGCTGGTTTGCTCATGATAGATTTTCAGTCGTTTGCGCACGGTAGCTTCCACATCGTCGTCTCGCTGCACCAGTGGCTCGGAAGTTTCGTCGTCTAATCCTTCGTTTTTTGGTCGATTAAAAAGTACATGGTAGACACGACCTGATCCGGGATGCACTCTGCGGCCGCTCAAGCGCGCCACGATTTCTTCGTCATCTACCGCAATCTCCACGACATGATCAATTGTCACCCCGGCATTCACCATTGCCTGAGCCTGTGGAATGGTGCGGGGGAAACCATCGAAGAGAAAACCATTGGCACAGTCAGCATGCGTAATGCGGTCTTTAACCAGGCCAATAATGACATCGTCGGACACCAATCCTCCGGCATCCATCACTGTTTTAGCCTGCAGCCCTAATGCCGTTCCCGCTTTGACCGCGGCACGCAACATATCGCCAGTAGATATCTGGGGGATAGCGCAGTGTTCGCTAATGAACTTGGCTTGCGTCCCTTTACCGGCACCCGGGGCACCTAACAGGATCAATCGCATGTGAAAAATTCCTCAGCAATAGGTCGTCGCAAGAGACATCCAGCGCCGTTGTACAAATCAGGATTACAGAGCGGCGCTAACCATACACAGCGGAGGTAAAGGTTACAAGTCCCGCTTGTCACTGCCAAGTTCGCTCTTGGCTTGGCGCCACAGATGGTCGAGTTGCGCCTCACTCAATTGGGACAGAGCGCCGCCGTCGGCGGTGATGGCGGCCTCCATCAGACTGAATCTACGCTCAAATTTTCCGGTCGCATGGCGCAGGGTCTCCTCGGCATCCACACCCAGATGTCGGGCGAGGTTGACGCAAGTGAACAGAATGTCACCCATTTCATTGTGTATGTCTTGTGCATTTTGCGCAGCCATCGCGCAGCGTAACTCATCCAGCTCTTCTTGCAGCTTTTCCATGACTGCAGCGGTATCCACCCAGTCAAAATTAACCTGCGCCGCGCGCTTTTGTACTTTTTGCGCCCGGGGCAATGCGGGTAATGCCAGAGGCACATCTGCCAGCACTCCCAACCGGTTCTTATCGTTGCGCTCGCTCTGCTTGATCGCCTCCCAGGTTTGTTTGACCTCTGCCACTGAACTGCGCTCGAGCACCACACCCTCAATCTCTCCCTGGGCAAAGACATGTGGATGTCGTCGAATCAGCTTTTCCACCAGCGTCGTGACAATGGCGTCAAAGGAAAATAACTTTTGTTCTTCACCCAATTGCGCGTAGAAGATAACCTGAAACAGCACATCGCCCAGTTCCTCGGCCACATGGTCATAGTCTTCCTGCTCTATGGCCTGTGCCAACTCGTAGCACTCCTCCAGGGTGGAGGGCACGATGCTGTGGAAATCCTGCCCTAAATCCCAGGGACAACCGGTCAGTGGGTCCCGTAAACGCTGCATAACGCGCAGTAGATCCGGGATGTTGTAGCGCGACATGCTCATCGGCGGCCCCTAATCCGATACCCGGGTGGCGGAAACGACGTTTTTCAGGCGATCGATACGTTCTAACAGCTTGGACAGGGAGCCCAGATCGGGTACCTCTACCCGCAAGCGCATGGTCGCCGTGTGGGTCTCCTTGTTAGTCTGGGTGTTAATAGTCAATACATTGATTCTGGCATTGGCGAACAGCCCGGTAATATCGCGCAGCAACCCCTGACGATCGTAGGCTTCGATAGCTACGTCCACTTCGTAGTTCTCCCTGGGATTTTCGCCCCACTCCACTTCTATAACACAGCCCGCAGCGGTCTCCTGCAGATTGAAGAGGCGCGCGCAGTCACTGCGGTGAATACTCACGCCACGACTCTTGGTAGTAAATCCCGTAATCGCATCCCCCGGCAATGGCTTACAGCAACCGGCCATGTGAGTCAGCAGATTGCCAACACCGCGCACCTGCACCTGGTCGCGATAATGACTGCCGGTTGCTCTGTTGCGACGAAAGTGGGGCTCTGGAGCCCGCTGCACCAGCCCCTGGGCGGCATTTAACACCGACGCCGAGGGCAGGTCGCCAGCGCCTACTGCAGCAAACATATCTTCGACCGTGTTGTACTGTACCTTTCTGGCGATGCGCTGATAGTCGACGCTGGTGAGGGCCAGACGCTTGAATTCCTTTTCCAGCAGGTGCCGACCGGTAGCAATATTGTCTTCACGAGTCTGGCTCTTGAACCAGTGCTGCACCTTGGCTCTGGCGCGGGAGGTCTTAAGATAACCCAGCCCTGGCTGCAGCCAATCACGCCGCGGCAACACCTCATTGCTGGTCAGCACCTCAACCCGCTCGCCAGTTTTGAGTTGGTAGGTCAGTGGCACAATAGAGCCATTGACCTTGGCGCCGCGGCAGCGGTGACCAATTTCAGTGTGGACATGATAAGCAAAGTCCAGCGGCGTGGCACCATACGCCAGATTTACGACATCACCGTCGGGGGTGAACGCATAGACCCTGTCCTGGGCTACGCTGAAACTGAATTGCTCGGCCACCGCACGTGCATCGCCGGTTTCCTCGTGCCAGTCCAGCACCTGCCGCAGCCAGGCGATTTTCTCCTCATAAGTACTGGCCAGCCCGCTTTCCCCGTCCGACCCTTTATAGCGCCAATGGGCACACACACCCAGCTCCGCTTCCTCATTCATTTGCTCGGTGCGGATCTGCACCTCCAGCGCTTTGCCCTCGGGACCGATAACTGCCGTGTGTAAAGAGCGGTAACCATTCTCCTTCGGGTTGGCAATGTAATCGTCGAACTCATTGGGGATATTGCGCCACAGGCCATGTACCAGGCCCAGTGTGGCGTAGCAGTCCTTTACCTCAGGCACCAGAATGCGCACTGCGCGGATATCGTAAACCTGGGAAAAACCGATACCCTTGTGCTGCATTTTTCGCCAAATGCTATAGATATGTTTGGAGCGACCGGCAATTTTGAAGTGCAACCCCGCGCTGCGTAAAATGGCGGTCAAGTCCTCTGTCACCGTGGCGATGAAGCGATCACGTTCCAGGCGTTTACCGTCCAGTAGACGCGCAATCTTGCGGTAAGATTCGGGATAGATATAGCGAAACGACAGGTCCTCCAGCTCCCACTTCAAGTGGCCGATGCCCAGGCGATGGGCCAGAGGCGCATAGACGTCAAAGACTTCCTGCCCGATCTGCCGTCGACGCTGCTCATCGTCCTTTACCGAGCGAATCGCGCAGGTGCGTTCCGCCAGTTTAATCAGCGCAACGCGCACATCGTCAACCAGGGCTATCAACATTTTGCGAATATTGTCTTTCTGACCATGGGCCTGGCCGAGCACCGGAGTATCCGTTTGCAACGGCAGATCGCTGATGGCAGCCATGCGCAGCACTCCGCCGATCAAATCTGCCACATCGTCGCCACCGCGCGCACGCACTTCTCCCTGCGCCAGACGCCCTTCACGCACCGCTCGGTACAGGACGCCAGCCACCAGACAATCGAGGTCGACGTGCAAGTCTGCCAAAATGAGTGCTATATCAAGACCGGCGATAAAGCAGTTGGATTCCTGCGCCCAGTCGCCAGTGTCCGCTGGCTGCTGCTGGACCTGCCGCGCCAGTTCACAGGCCTCCAGCAAGCGGTGCCGATCATCTTCCTCCAGCACCAGCGGTAACCGCGTCAGCCACTGCTCCAGATCGATCTCTCCGTGGGCATCTACAAGCGTTTGTTGACGGACCTGCACCATTACACCCTCGCCTCTAACCTATTGCTCTTCACCAAACACGCCGGTAGATAGGTAGCGATCACCACGGTCACAGATAATTGCTACGATGACCGCGTGTTCGACCTCGCGCGACACACGCAGTGCGCCGGCGACGGCACCACCGGCGGACACACCACAGAATATACCCTCCTGCGATGCCAGTTTGCGCATCGTTTGCTCTGCTTCTGTCTGGGAAATATCCATCACCCGGTCGACACGCGGCGCCTCAAATATCTTTGGCAGATAGGCCTGTGGCCAACGGCGAATACCGGGAATGCTGGAGCCCTCCATAGGTTGTAACCCGATGATTTGCACGGCGGGATTCTGTTGTTTGAGGAAGGCGGAGCAGCCCATGATGGTGCCGGTAGTGCCCATAGAACTCACCAGATGACTTACCGTACCACCGGTCTGCTGCCAAATCTCCGGTCCGGTACCGACGAAGTGGGCACGTGGGTTGTCTGGATTGCCAAACTGATCCAACACCGTACCCTGGCCCTGGGCCTGCATTTTCAGGGCCAGGTCCCGCGCGCCCTCCATTCCCTGCTCCTTCGTGACCTCCAGCAGCTGTGCGCCGTAGGCCGACATGGCCTGTTTCCGCTCCAGACTCATATGGGATGGCATAATCAGGATCAGGTGGTAGCCGCGTATCGCTGCAGCCATGGCCAGGGCAATGCCGGTATTGCCGCTGGTCGCCTCAATAAGAGTATCGCCTGGCGCAATATCACCGCGCGCTTCAGCTTGGACGATCATACTCAGTGCAGGGCGATCCTTGACCGAGCCGGCGGGATTATTCCCTTCCAGTTTAGCCAGAATGGTATTGGTAGTCACTCCGGGCAGACGCTGCAGGCGCACCAATGGCGTGTTGCCGATGCATCCTTCTATAGTGGGGTACTCTGGCATAGGTAAACGACCGCGGACCGGGGCGTTGATTATATAGAACTCACACCGTGTGCGACCACGCCGAAATGGGACGAAACTCGCATCACGCGATCATTTTGCCTGTACGCAAAAGCGTCTGGCCTACACGGCATCGATACGCTCGACTGGCAACACTTCGCTGCCCGCTGGGATCAAGTCTGATCTTCCCCGACGCTGCGCTCTGGCATTGCTTGCGCTGTCGGTCTCAATGGTCTCCCTGTGGCCGTGCGAAACAGCTCACGACTGCGCAGGGGAGTGTCTCCCAGGTGCACGGCCAGCGCCTCTCGCAGTAGTCCCTTGGCTGCAAGCCTCACCGGGCCACTCCACTCGCCGGACGCCATCGCTAGCAGATCGGAACCTAAAAAAGCGGTGGTATGGCGATCGTTGACGGCGCCACTGGCGACCAGACCGTATTCGGGATCATAGCGATACCAGTGCGTCGGCTGAATAGCCTGTCCGCTGACACCATCCAAGCCCAGATCGAAGCTGTAACCCAACTCATCCAACAGGCTCAGTTCAAAGCGCCGCAACACGGTGTCCACTGCAGCGGTGCCCGCCAGCGATTTCAGTGCCTCGTCGTAGGCCGAGAACAGGACGGGATGAGCATCATAACGGTGCAGCAAGCGCACCAGCAACTCGTTCATATACATGCCGCTGAACATACGCTCTTTGCGCAGCACCAACACGCCCTGTGCAGGCTCGGTCGCAACCAGGGTTTTCAACTCTGAGTTGCCGGAGAAGGACAACAAAAGTGGGTTGAACGGCTGCAACAGTGCGGCGCCACTGCCGCGGCGCGACTGTCTTCGCGTGCCCCGGGCCACCAGACTGATACGTCCATACTCAGCGGTAAAAACGTCCAGCAGTGCACTGCTGTCACGGTAGGGGCGGCTGTGCATGACATAGGCAGGCTGCAGATTGACACGCATAACGCCACGGGTCGTCCTAGCGATCATCATAACCGAGGCTACGCAGGGCGCGCTCGTCGTCTGACCAACCAGACTTGACCTTGACCCAGAGGCGCAGCATGACCTTGCTGTCAAACAGCGACTCCATATCGCGCCGCGCATCCGAGCCGATTGAGAGCAGGCGCGAGCCCTTGTCACCAATGAGTATTTTTTTCTGGCCCTTACGTTCAACAAAAATCACTGCCGAGATGTGCAGTGTTTCGCCTTCTTGTGCGAACGCCTCAATCTCAACGGTAATCGCATAAGGCAGCTCGTCACCCAATTGGCGCATGATTTTCTCGCGCACAATTTCGGCGGCGAGAAAACGCTGGCTGCGATCTGTGATCTGATCCTCAGGAAAAAAGTGTTCCGATAGGGGCAGAAGTTTCAGTATTTGCTCTTCCAGGGCATCGACATTATGCCGCCGCAGGGCTGAAACCGGCAACATCGCCACGAACTCCGCCTTCTGTGCCAACTCCTGCAAATGCGGCAACAATTCCGCCTTGTCTGCGAGAAGGTCGACTTTGTTGAGCACCAACATCGCCGGTCGGCCCGCCTGTTTGATCTGCTCGAGAACGAACGCGTCCTCTTCCGTCCAGGCGGTGCGATCCACTACGAAAACCACCAGGTCGACGTCCCGAATGGCAGAACTGGCGGCTCGATTCATATAGCGATTGATCGCCTTGCCCGCATTGATATGCAGCCCTGGCGTATCCACAAATATGATCTGGTGGTTGTCCTGAGTTTTTATCCCCAGTACTTGATGTCGAGTGGTTTGTGGCTTGCGGGAGGTGATGCTGATCTTCTGCCCGAGAATATGGTTCAGCAATGTCGATTTGCCAACATTGGGCCGCCCGACAATAGCGACATAGCCGCACCGCCGAGGCGCGTCAACTGCCACGAGAGGACAGTCTTTCCAGGGCTGATGTCGCCGCGCTCTGCTCGGCCTTGCGTCGGCTGGGACCCCTACCTTCCACCACCAAAAATGGCTTACTCAGACGACAGGCTACATGAAACTGTTGCTCGTGATCATCGCCCTGGACACTGAGTAAGTCATACTCAGGCAATGGATTGCTATGCCCCTGGAGGTACTCCTGCAATCGGGTTTTCGCATCCTTGTCCGCCGCGCCCAGCGAGAGTTGTTGCAAGCGGGGCGCAAACCAGGTCAGAACGCAACGCCGACACTGCTCTACGTCGCCGTCCAACAGGATAGCACCCACCACAGCTTCAAGTGCGTCTGCCAGAATCGAGGCGCGCCGGTGACCGCCGCTCTTACGCTCGCCGGCACCGAGGCGCAACTCGTCACCCAACTGTAGCTCCACGGCCACCTCGGCCAAGGTGTCGCCTTTCACCAGAGAAGCGCGCATTCGGCTCATTTGCCCCTCTGACGCGCTGGGGAAGCGGCAATACAACGCCTCCGCGACAATATGGTTAAGAATAGAGTCGCCGAGAAACTCGAGGCGTTCATTGTTGTGGCCACTGGCACTGCAGTGGGTAAGTGCCATGCTCAGCAGCTCCAGGTCATCAAACTGATAACCCAGCACCCGTTGCAGACGCGCCAGACCCGCCATATGCTATTTTTCTGGAACCGGAGGCTTCGGAAGCGGCTTGGAGTTGCCTAGTTCGTAGAGTAGATCGTCAAATTTGAGGACCGCGTCAATGCGCCACGCAATAGGTAACCGTGCCTCATAGTTGGCATCGATATAGGTCTTGCCAAGCTTGCTATACACTTCGACGTCCTTGGGTTGCAGCAAAGCGATCTGGTTAGAATTGAAAATATTTGCGATTTTGCGGCGGATGTCTGCAGTGCTTTCATCAACTGGATCGGTCTCCATTGCCATCCTGGCAATAATATCCCTCACGCTCAGATACTCCATATACGGGGGCGTCATGCGAATAACGCACATGACAAAAAAGCCCACCATGAGCATTATAGTCAGTATACCCAGAATCGACATTCCCGATTGGCGTTGGCGTATGTTCATGTGGACTCCCCTCAGCTTGTAATTGTGCTTATTTTATCAGTCCGACGCGGCCAAAGCTTGGAATGCTCAAAAAGGTATCCCAGTGCATCCAAATCGCGAAGGCTTTGCCTACTATATCTCGTTCTGGCACCTGACCCCAAACCCGACTGTCGCTGCTGTTATCGCGGTTATCGCCCATCATAAAGTAGTGTCCGGGCTTCACCACCTCGTAGAAATCCGTGGCGGGACGCAGTGCATCGACCTGCATTAGGTGTTCTGCCTCCCCGAGGGCTTCGTGGTCGACGCGGTATTGGGTTTCCTGTCCGGCCTGACCACCGACGGGCACGCGCGCTATCCGCTCGCCATTCACATAGAGCTGTTTGGCGCGGTAGGTCACCGTATCACCGGGCAGACCTACCACACGTTTGATAAAGTAGGTGTCATTCATGTGGGGCGGGAAAAACACCATAACGTCGCCACGCTCGGGCTCGTTCAGTGCCAATACCTTGGTACGTATAACCGGCAGTCGAATACCGTAGGTAAACTTGTTGACCAGAATATAGTCGCCCACTTCAAGGGTGGGCACCATGGACGATGAGGGGATTTGGAAGGGCTCCACCAGGAAGGAACGCAGGACAAACACCACCAACAGGACCGGAAAAAAAGACCGGGCATACTCCACTACTATCGGTTCGCTGGCCTTTTCGACGACTCGAGCCTGATAGCTGTGGGCATCCGGGCTCTCTGCGACTGCCCATTGGGGATATTGATTGCGCAACTGGCTGACAATACGCTTTCGTCCCGGTGCAAGAAAAATGGCATCCAGCAGCCACAGTAGCCCGCTACCAAATACGAGCCCCACCAGAATCAAGGGGAAATCCACCGTAAATTCACTCATCTATTAACCATCCACCCTGAGCACTGCAAGAAATGCAGACTGCGGAATTTC
>JANNXP010000192.1:0-3935 GCA_031409615.1 Haliea sp.
CATCATGTTGCCGCAGCGTGTCCTGTGCAGGTTGGACAGGATGATGCGCAAGCTGAACAGTTGTCAGCCTAAACTTTCGCTTAGAGGTTTGCGTGGGTGTGACCAGGCTGTGCTATGCTCACCCGAGATATCGATGCCACCGCGCACCGGGAAAACCATGAAAATTCAGCAGCACACGTTAGTCGCCATCATACTATTGAGCTATTTGGCTAGTAGCGGCTGTACCTGGGTCGATCCCATTGCGGGCGCGAGCAGTGTGACACTCGTGCAGCCTGCTCATGTCAGCCAATGCAGATCTGTGGGTACCACCACGTCCCAGGTTAAAGCCAAGGTCGGGATCATTAATCGCAATGACGCAAAGGTAGCGGGCGAGTTGCTGACTCTGGCACAGAATTCTGCCGTTGAAGTGGGTGGCGATACGCTGGTGGCCGAGGGCGCACCCAGTGAGGGCACACAGAAATTCAGAATCTATAAATGTCGGTAACGTGCTGCGTGCCGATTGGGGACTCTTCGGCCTGACCTGCGCTCGATCAATCGCGCGGGTGTTCAATCATCCAATCGACCATTGAATCAAGGGCGCTCGGTACCCATGGAAAAGGAATGTGGGGAGCGCCAACTAATGTCCACCAATCCACATCGACACCTGCGGGGCAACCGGAGTATTGCAGCACCAGAGTTTCTGCGCCGGCAATGCTCCCAATAACATCGAGGTTCGGCGCCGCGACCGGGTTGCTGCTATCGCACCCTGCATGCGCGGCAAAGCGACGAATCGTTTCTGCGGCGCCCGGATAAAATTGGTTTCCGTCGTAGAGAACGGTTTCATCGGCATCCCCATGCATGGCCAGAACACTCACCGGATGGGTGGTCGGAGCGCAGCTTGCATCATCGACGAAGGTTGATCCGGCCAAGCTCACCACGGAGGTGACGAGATCGGACGCCTCACATGCCATACGCAGTGCCATGAAACCTCCGTTGGAGTGTCCAATCAGACCGATGCGCGCAGGATCTATGCTGTAGGTGGCGGCCGCTTCCACAATCAGGCCGCGAATGTATGCCACATCGTCAATCTGTAAATCCTCCTGCGACCGCGCGCAGCAGGCGGGTGTCGCATTCCAGAATTGTTGGCCGTTGGCATTCTCCGTACCGTCCGGCGCCACGAGAATATATTGCTTGCGGTCGACGCGGGCATCCAATCCCAGATAGGCTGTTTGCGCAAAGCCATTTGCACCGAAACCGTGTAGCACAATAATGAGCGGGTAGCGGGTAGTGGTGGTGTAATCCGACGGTATCTGCACCTGCGCAAGCCGCTCTTCCCCGATCTGCAGAGTGGGATTCGAGAAGCAGCTATTGGTATCCGCACAGCCGGTCAGCCCGTTGTTTTCGGCCGGCTCAGTCACCATGAGGGTATTGGAATTATTGGAGTCACTGCACGCGGAGGCAAGCAGGATACAGAGCACCCCAAAGGCGACGAAGATTGACTTGCCAGAATGGCGTACGAGGTGATCTGCTTGCATAAGTCATCCTGCTGTTTGTTGAAAATTACTGGGGAATAAAGATAGCATCGACTCGATTGTCGCTGCCACCGTTTTCGCAGTCGGCCTCGAGTATGTAGACAAATCAGGATCTTACGTTAGTAGATTGCCAGTCTTTGCACAGTGGAGTGGCTGCAATTTTCGGGGCTACACTTTTATCTTCCGCTCTGTTGAAATTGTCAGCAGACGCAGCCCGTTACCTACCACCAGCAGGCTCGTGCCCATATCGGCAAACACCGCCATCCACATTGTGCCCGTGCCCATGAGGGTGAGTACAAGAAAGACGGCCTTGATACTGAGCGCCAACACAATGTTTTGCACCAACACCGAGTGGGTCGCTTTTGACAGGCGGATAAAACGTGCAACCTTGCCGAGATCATCATCCATCAGGGCGACATCCGCCGTTTCAATCGCGGTGTCCGTACCCGCGGCGCCCATGGCAAATCCGATATCGGCGCGCGCCAGTGCCGGGGCGTCATTGATGCCATCACCCACCATGCCGACCTTGCCGGTCTTGGCAAACGTTTCGATTGCTTTCAATTTGTCTTCCGGCAGTTGATCGCCCAAAGCCTCATCGATACCAACCTGATTGGCAATGGCGCGCGCTGTGTGTGGGTTGTCGCCAGTCAGCATCACCGTTTTGATGCCTAATTCATGCAAGCATTGGATAGCCGCTCGACTGCCGTCCTTGACGGTATCCGCCACCGCAAACAGTGCTAGCGTGCGCTTGCCGTCGGTCAAAACGATAACGGTCTTGCCTTGTACTTCGATCTGGCTGAGTTGTTCTTCCAAGGCCGGCGAGCAAAGACCAAGTTCATGAATGAGCCGATGATTGCCAAGCTGATAACGGACCCCATCCACGACACCGCGTACGCCGCGGCCCAATACCGCGTTGAAATCGACAACGTCCAGCAATCCGGTACCCGTCAGCTTGCCTGCCTCCGCGATCGCGCGCGATACCGGATGATCGGAGCGCGCCGCCAGACTGGTGGCGATCTGCACCGCATCGTCGCCCACGTCACTCTCCAGAATCACTGTGTCAGTCAACGCTGGCTTGCCATGGGTAATCGTGCCGGTCTTATCGAGTGCCAGCCACTTGAGCTTACGGCCTTCTTCAAGATACACGCCGCCCTTGATCAGGATGCCGTGCTTTGCGGCAGCAGCGAGCCCACTGACAATACTGACGGGGGTGGATATTACCAGGGCACAAGGGCACGCGATGACCAGGAGAACGAGGGCCTTGTAAATCCAGTCGAACCAGCTCGCGCCCATCAGCAACGGTGGCAGGACGGCAACGCCAAGTGCGAGGACGAACACCAATGGCGTGTAAATCCTGGCGAACTGATCAACAAAGCGCTGCGTGGGCGCACGACTGCCTTGCGCTTCCTCCACGGCGTGAATGATGCGCGCCAGCGTGCTTTTGTCCGCCGTCGCGCTCACCCGATAATCAAACGAGCCGGCCTGGTTGATAGTGCCAGCAAAAACAGTGTCGCCGACTTTTTTCTCAACCGGCAGACTTTCCCCGGTAATGGGCGCCTGGTCAACGCTGGACTGCCCGGCCACTAAAGTACCGTCCAGTGCGATGCGTGCTCCGGGCTTGACGCGAACGACACTGCCAATGCTGACCAGTTTGGCTTCCAGTTCGAGCCAGCTGCCGTCGGCCTGTTGCACAGTGGCTTGTTGCGGTGTGAGTTGCAGCAAGCCGCGAATGGCATTGCGGGCACGGTCCAGTGATTTTGCTTCGATCAACTCGGCAACCGTGAACAGGAACATCACCATGGCCGCTTCGGGCCACTGGCCGATGAGCAAAGCACCGGTCACGGCGATGCTCATCAGCGCGTTAATGTTCAGGTTGCCATTCTTGAGCGCGACCCAGCCTTTTTTGTAGGTGCCAAGGCCACATGCAGCGATAGCGGCCAGCGCGACCAACGCGACCAGCCATACCGGTTGCTCAGCCCAATGCAGCACTTCAGCACCCAGCGCCGCCAGTCCGGAAATTGCCAGTGGCCACCATGGCTTCGGCGTTTCTGCCTTGTTTGCCGTCGCAGCGCTGTCAGCCAGAGATTCTGGCGTCATACCCAAACTGCGAATCGCTGTTTCAACATTCAGCTGCGCGTCGACGCGATGCACCACGGTGAGCAGCCGCTGCACAAGGTTAAACTCGAGCGCTGTTACCTCCGCCATGCCGCCGAGCTTCTTGCGAATCAGCCCCTCTTCGGTCGGGCAATCCATCTGGGCAATACGCCACTGGGTTCGCACCATGCCGGCCGGTATGTCCAAGGGTGCTGATGGCGCAGGCATGCTCTGCGGTTGCACGTCACTGCCACAGCAGGCATCTTTGGCTAGCTCGACATTGTGCTGAGGTTCATGGTCATGACAAGTGCTCGCGTGGTCGGCGGCGGG
>JANNXP010000193.1:0-2783 GCA_031409615.1 Haliea sp.
AGCATCACCGGAATGCCGTCACGCACCGGATAGGCAAGGCCTGACGCCCTGCAGATGAGCTCGTCTTTTTCCTTGTCATACTCTACCGGCGCCTTGCTCACCGGGCAGACCAGGATACTCAGTAGTCTCTTGTCGATCATGGCCGTCTCACGATGCTAAAGCGGGCCCGCAGTATACGGAATTTTTCAGGGCTTTGGCATGGGTGGTGCCAGCAATTGTGGGTCGATGCGCTGGTCGCGCCAGTTCATACGCCAGTCGAGATGCGCGCCGGTAGCGCGGCCCGTGGCACCCACCTCACCTATGACATCCCCGGCCTTTACCTCCTGTCCCACGTCAGCCAGGACCTTGCTCATGTGCAGGAAAGACGAGGACATGCCAAAGCCGTGATCCAAAATGATTGTGCCACCGGAAAAAAACAGATCCGGCTGCGCCAGTGTGACAACGCCTGCGGCAGGGGCCCGCACGGGGGTTCCGGTGGGAACCGCCATATCCACGCCGTAATGGGGATTGCCAGCCGTCCCGTTATAGTAACGCTGGCTGCCGTAGACACCCGAAATGGGGCCCGGTGCCGGCCACTGAAAACCCGAAAGCGCACCCTGCAGCAAGTCGGGACGCTCCAGGCGTCGGGCCTTGGCCGCATCGACCAGCGCCTGCTCGCGGCGAATTCGCTCCAGTTGCTCCGGCGGCGGGGTTACCGTTTGCTGCGGTACGCCATTGACCCGCTGGATAGTGTATTCGCGGCTCGCGATGTTCAGCACCTGCAGACACTTGGTCTGACCTTCCACCAGAAGCGTGGAGGTCGCGGGTGCATCGCGACCAAAGCCGGCAAACGTCGTCCCATCCGCAAGCACATCAAGGGCTACACCATCCAGGCTGACGCGACTACCCTGCGCTACCTTGCCCCATACCAGGCCACCCTGGATCAAATTGCCCTGCAGTTCCAGACAGTTGGCCACGGCACTGCGCGGCAGCAAGGCCGTCCCGCTGATGCTGAAAAGGCTCACTGCCAGAGTCAGTCCGATGCGCCATTGTCCTGCCAAAGGCGGTCTCGCAAAAGATAGTCTCGCCCAATCGAGTCCCGCCATACACTGCCCTGTCCTGATATCCGTTATGCTGGTCTTTCTAACAGTCGAGACCGAGGGAGTCCAGCGGCATTTCGCTTGGCAGCAGGCACCGCTAACATACTGACATGGGACGCTACCAACCACCGCGCCAGCGCGGCTCCAAATACATCACCCCCGAGGGCGAACAGGCCCTGCGGGACGAATTGCATCGGCTGTGGAAAGTCGAGCGGCCGGTCGTCACCGATACCGTACATGAAGCCGCCAAAAACGGGGACCGCTCCGAGAATGGCGACTATATCTACGGCAAACGCCGTCTGCGCGAAATCGATTCGCGTGTGCGCTTTCTCAACAAACGCCTCGACGAAGTGGAAGTGGTGCAGCGTATTCCCCACGATACCGACAAAATTTTCTTCGGTGCCTGGGTGACGCTGGAGGATGCCAGCGGCGCGGAGCAGCGCTGGCGCGTCGTCGGCCCGGATGAATTCGATCTGGCCTGCGGCAAACTCAGTATGGACTCACCGCTGGCGCGTGCGCTATTGGGCAAGCGTCTGGACGACGAAGTTCGGGTACACAGTCCATCCGGTGAGCAGGTCTACTATGTGACCGACATCAGCTACCAGGCCAGCTGACGCCTTGCGCCGGGCAGATCGTGTCTGCGCCTTGTCAGTCGCCGGTGGGCAATGGTTTGCGCCGCCGATGCAGCCACCACATGGTGATGCCGCTCAATGCCAGACCGGCCAGCAGCACGCCCACGGCGTCCACCCACACTACACCCAAGCGACCAAACACGCGGCCACTGTGCAGATCCAGCAGCAGCCGCTCCCAGCTGAGCCATTGCGGTGCGGCGGGAATAGCCGCGCGGATAGCCTCGGGCAAACGGTCCGGAACGAGCTGGCGAATGACCGCGCCCGCCGCTGGAGCGCGCTGACTGAAGCCCATAAGATCCAGGTCAGCCAGCCACCATGTCCCACCGACCTGCAACACAACCTGGCTCTGTATAAGTCCGATCGCTTGCAGCGGCACCGGCAATCCGGTGCTGGCATTGATCGCTTCGACCAACTCGCCACGACCGGTAAGTAGCAGGAGTTCCTCGGCACAACCGACGTACAGCAGCTCGCCTGCGGCCACGGCACCAACGAGTGGACCGTTGCAGGGCGCAACGTCCTGTGCATCGAAATAGATGCGACCGTTAGCCGCTCGCGACACCCAGTGCCCGCCCAATTGGAACGCGGGCAGTTGGCCCGAATCGTCGCCATAGGCTTGGGCGAGCCACGGCCAGTCGACGAAGCGGCGGTCCAGTCCCAGCTCCGCCGTGTGGTTCAGTACGATACCAGTGGCCGCCAACACCAGCACGAAGAACGCGGCCAGCACACCCAGCCGTCGGTGCCAGCGCCAGAGCAAACCCACCAGTCGCGGACGACGTTGCATCAGCGTTGCACCTGCGCATCCAGCCACAGCGCCAGTCGCGTCATGCGCTCGACCGCACGCACTGACAATGTCGCGCCGGTGATGCCGTCGATGTGCTCGGACAAATAACCATCGGGAGCCAGGCTCAACCCGCCGAACTGGCTGGTAAAGAAAGGGTAGCGAATCTCCCAGCCGCGACTTTCGCGATAGGCCAGCACTTCCACGCGCTCGATGCGAGCAGCGGCGACGACGACGCCCAGGGTTATCGGCTTATCCTTGCCAATGTCCTCGAGTATCCAGGCAGTTTGCTCG
>JANNXP010000194.1:0-5799 GCA_031409615.1 Haliea sp.
CCAGGTATACAGCCAGGCGCGGGGCTTACCCAGGCAGTGACACAGCAGAATTTCGGTATCGCGCCGGGCGCTCTCGGTCGGCAGATCATCCCCCGAGCGCAGCAATTCCTGCACAGTCACCATCAGTTGTCGGACAGCGCCGCCAATTGGTCCGCCTGATATTCCTGCCGCAGGGGGCCGATGATCGCATCCAGAGAACCCTGCATGACTTCGTCCAGTTTGTATAAGGTCAGGTTGATGCGATGGTCAGTCATGCGTCCCTGCGGGAAATTGTAGGTGCGGATGCGATCGGAACGATCCCCAGTACCCACCAGGTTGCGCCGCGTCTCCGCCTGTTCGCTGGCCTGTTTGTCCTGGGCATTGCGCAGCAGTTTGGATTGGAGGAGGGACATGGCCCGGGACCGATTCTTGTGCTGGGAGCGCTCATCCTGGCACTCCACCACGACACCGCTGGGAATATGGGTAATACGTATCGCGGAGTCCGTCTTGTTCACGTGCTGCCCACCCGCACCAGAGGCCCGAAACGTGTCGATGCGCAGATCGGACTTGTTGATTTCGATCTCATCGACATCTTCCACCTCCGGCATGACAGCCACCGTGCAGGCGGACGTGTGAATGCGGCCCTGGGACTCGGTGTCAGGCACACGCTGCACGCGGTGAGCGCCGGATTCAAACTTGAGCTGCGCGTAGACGTCGCGCCCTTCAACCCGAGTGATAATTTCCTTGTAGCCGCCATGCTCTCCTGAGCGCTCCGATAAAACCTCCATTTTCCAGCCCTGGTTTTCAGCGTAGCGGGAGTACATACGGAACAGGTCGCCGGAGAAAATTGCCGCCTCGTCACCGCCGGTGCCGGCGCGAATTTCCAGAAATACGTTGTGTGAGTCGCGCGGATCACGCGGCAGCAGTAGCGTCTGCAGCTGTGATTCCAGGTCGACCAGACGCTCGCCGCCGCTGCCCAGTTCCTCCCGGGCCATCTCCCGCACCTCAGGATCAGCGTCCTCCAACATCTGTCGCGCTTCGTCCAGATCAGCTTTCACCTGACTGTACTGGGCATAACAGGCGACCACCGGCTCCAGCTCGGCGTACTCCCGAGAGAGATCGCGGAATTTGTTCTGGTTGGCTATGGTCTGGCTATCGCTGAGCAGTGCCGACACTTCCTCGTGGCGGTCAGTGAGCATTTCCAGCTTGGTGAGAAGTGACGTTTTCATTGCAAGGTACGTCGTGGGCCATCCGCTGCTGGCGGGGTCAGATCAAGCTCCGCCTGCTCACCCTCCTCGCCTGAGGCAAGCGGCGGCGAAAAATCCTCCAGCCCCAATAGCTTTCGCGCACTGTTGATCAGGTCCTGGCGACCGTCCGCACTGGCCTGCTTGAGTCCAGTGGTCGGTGCGTGAATCAATTTGTTGGTGATGGCACGGGACAACTGGGCCAGTATCTGCCTGGGGTCATCGCCCCGGGCCAATGCGCGCTGGGCGCGCTGCAATTCGCGGTCGCGCAACTGCTCCGCCATGGTTCGGTACTCTTTGACCGTATCAACCGCGGCCAAACTGCGTACTTCCTCCATGTACACGCGCACACCCTCATCAATAAGGAGGTCAGCCTTGCGCGCTTCGCTGCTGCGGCTACGCAGATTCTGATCAACGATTTCACGCAAATCATCGATGCTATAAAGATAGACATCAGGCAGCTCGCCGACCTGAGATTCAATGTCTCGCGGCACGGCAATATCTACCATCAGGTAGGGACGGTGCTTGCGCGTCTTGAGGGCCTGCTCCACCGCGCCTTTGCCCAGGATAGGCAACTGGCTGGCAGTGGACGTAATAACAATATCCGCATCCGCCAACTGCAGCGGGATCTCGGCGAGCAGTATCGCTTCAGCACCAAATTTTTGCGCCAGCTCCCGCGCCCTACCCAGCGTACGATTAGCAATCACCAGCTTACTCACACCTGCCCCGACAAGATGACGGGCCACCAGTTCGATGGTTTCCCCCGCACCGACCAGCAGGGCATGACACTGGCTGAGGTCGGAAAAAATATGGCCCGCCAGATCTACTGCGGCATAGGCCACCGACACGGGATTTTCGCCGATGGCAGTATCGGTACGCACCCGCTTGGCAATAGAGAATATGCGCGGAAACAAACGACCCAGCTCACTACCCACGGTCCCCGCTTCCATCGCCACCACATAGGCGGACTTGAGCTGTCCGAATATTTGTGGCTCCCCGAGTACCATCGAATCCAGACCGCTGGCGACCTGCACCAGATGCCGCAGGGCCTGGGCTCCTTCGTAGTGGTACGCGCAGTCACGCAACTCCCGCGCCGACAGGTGATGGTAGTTGGCCACCCAATCAATCAATTCCCGAGACTTGTCGCTCAGGCTGACGCCCTCGGGGACAATGGCATAGAGCTCGGTACGATTACAGGTAGACAGAATCACGATTTCGTCCACCCCGACCGCCTCGCAGGCATCCACCAGGGCTTCACCCACCCGCTGAGGCGCAAAGGCAACCCGCTCGCGCACTTCTACGGCGGCGGAGTTATGGCTGATTCCCAACGCGATCAAATTCATGGCAACTGCAACTGGCTCCACAGCATTCTGTACGGGGTCGCAAGCGACGGGTCGACAGTCTCCCGCAATCGGGCGCACCTTAGCACAATATGCAAAAAACTAGCCTGATTTTAACAAGTTAGGCGGCAAATGACAGCGCACCCAAAATGCCCTTTCGATGACGGCGCGGCAACCGCCGGAGCAGCGCAGTGGGTTTCATGCGCCGTCTGTGGCATCATAGCACTTGTCTCATCGCTGGATTACCTCGCTTTAAAACACCATGTCGCGACTTTTTGCCCTCGCTATTACTTGTGTGCTGCTCTCCGCTTGCGCTGCTCAAGCACCTGTCCCGGAACAGGTTGCCGCCACCCAAACCGAATCTGCCGTAAAAGGCCCGGAGCGGGCGTTCCCGAATGACAGCCTGTACGCCCTGCTCGTTGCAGAGTTTGCCCTGCGCCGGCAAGCGTATGACGTAACGCTGGAGCAGTATATGGAGCAGTCTGCCGTGTTGCGCGACCCCGGCGTCAGCGCTCACACCACGCACCTCACCCAGTTCCTGCAACGGGAGGACGAAGCGCTACGGTCCGCTCAGCTTTGGGTAGAACTGGATCCGGCCAATGCGGATGCCAACAATACGCTGGCAGAACTGCTGGCGCGTAAGGGGCGGACGGCAGAAGCCCTGCCCTACCTGGTGGTGGTAGAGCGGCAGACCGGATCCGCCAATTTCCCGATGCTGCTAAATGGCTTTGGGCAGCTGAACGAGGCACAGCGCACGGAGCTGCTGCACGCCATTGACAGACTGGCCACGGAGTTTCCGCTAAACAGTCGCCTGCTGCTAACACAAGCCCTGATTCACACGGAATATCGACAATACGACCAGGCACTGGATGATTTGGATAAGCTCTTCAAACTCGAACCTGCCCAGCCCCAGGCCGTCCTTTTGGAAGCCCGCATACTGCTCGAGCAGAACGCGGATAATCCCTATGCACGACTGCAAGAGGTGCTGCAGGAGAATCCGGACGCCCAACTGCTGCGACTGCAATATGCCCGAATGCTGACAGCCACCGATATGCCGGCGGCACGCGAGCAATTTGAGATTCTCCTGAACCAGTCTCCACAAGACGGCGATTTATTATTTTCCCTCGCTCTCGTCAACCGCGAGATTGGCGATTCCGCTGCGGCCAACGCGCACCTGCGCCAGGCCATCGCGTTGGGCCAGCGGGTGAACGAGGCGTATTACTACCTCGGACGCATGGCCGAGGACGACAACGATCGCGAGGAGGCCATTGCCAATTACATGCAGGTAGGGGATGGCCAGGAGTATCTCGCGGCGAATAGCCGTATTGGCCAAATCCTGGCAGAGGACGGGCAACTGGATCGCAGTCACACCTGGTTCCAGGAGCAGCGTGATAAATACCCGCTACAGCGCGACCAGCTCTACACCTTGGAGGCTGATATCCTTACACGCGCCGGTGCCGCGAACACTGCGATAGAGTTACTCAACCAGGCACTGGCAGTGACGCCCGACAATACATCCCTGCGTTATGCGCGGGCGATGACCAGTGAACAACAGGACGACCTGGTGTCAATGGAAAAGGACTTGCGCACCATTCTCGCCGCCGACCCCAACAACGCTACCGCCCTAAATGCCCTCGGTTATACGCTGGCTGATCGCACCACACGCTATACAGAAGCGTTGGAGCTGGTTTCCCGCGCGCTGCAACTGCAAGCCAATGAACCGGCCATTCTCGACAGTATGGGCTGGGTGCTGTTTCGCATGGGACGCTACGAAGAATCTGTGGTGTACCTGACGCGTGCCTATGCCGAACTTCCCGATCCTGAGGTGGCCACTCATCTGGGCGAAGTGCTGTGGGCGAAAGGGGACAACGAGGCCGCCATAAAAGTGTGGCAAGGCGCCTTGTTGCGCGACCCAAATCACCCCGCCCTGCTCGGCACCCTGAATCGACTGGGAATAGATCTGCCAGCGACTGCCCCATCCACGGCTGCACCAGCGGCGAGCCAACCGTAAGATGTTCACTGGCAAGCACCTGCCTCTGTATCTACTGCTAGTGCTTCTGGTGGGCTGTGCGGGTCTGGGCCAGCGCGAACCCATGTCCGCCGGATGGCTAGCGCACAGCCAACAGCTGGCAACATTGCAGCAGTGGACAGCCAGCGGCAAGTTGGCCGTGCGCACCCCCGCTGCGTCCGAGTCCGCCAGCTTGGTATGGCAGCAGCAGGATGGGGATACCCACCTGCAATTGAGCGGCCCCCTGGGTGTTGGAGCCACCACGATTTACAGCGATGGTCGACAACTGGATATTCATCAGGGCGATGAGCATAGGACGCTCGATATTTCCACGCCGGATGCCATCGTGCTGAATACCGGCTGGGACCTGCCCCTCCTCGCCCTGACCCATTGGCTCAAGGGCCTCCCCGCGCCCAACACCACAGTGCAAAAGCTCGAACTCGACCCGCACACACAGTTACTGCAGACCTTACAACAGGACGATTGGGAGGTCCGATTCGAGAAGTATGAGCAGTTTCAGGAATTCACCCTGCCTACGCGACTGCAGATCGAGCGCGGGGCGACGCGCGTCAAGGTCGTCATTTCACACTGGCAGACGTCACCCGACTGATGTCCCCGTCCCTTTCCGTTCTGGCACCAGCCAAACTTAATCTGTTTCTGCACATCACAGGGCGCCGCGCCGACGGCTACCATGAATTGCAGACATTGTTCCAATTGCTGGATTGGGGAGACCAGTTGCTGTTTACCGCCAACCACAGCGGCGCCATCACCCTGGAGACTAACGCGCCGGAGATTCCGCTAGACGAGAATCTCATTGTGCGCGCCGCGCGACTGCTGCAAAGGGACTCGCTGGGTGCGCATATCGTGGTGCATAAACGCATACCCACTGGCGCTGGACTTGGCGGTGGTAGTTCCAACGCCGCCAGCACACTGCTGGCCCTAAATCATTTGTGGGATCTGCACCTACCGCAGACCACGCTACAAACACTGGGCACCGGGTTGGGCGCCGACGTACCTGTTTTCGTGGGCGCACGAACCGCCTGGGCGGAAGGCGTTGGCGACATTCTCACTCCGATCGAACTGCCCGAGCGCTGGTACCTGATCATCGTGCCGCAATGCCACGTCTGTACCGCCCAAATTTTTTCCCATCGGCAATTGACACGCAACAGCATCCCCATCAAAATGGCGACCTTTTTTGAGGAAGACTCCCGCAACGACTGCCAGCAAC
>JANNXP010000195.1:0-5188 GCA_031409615.1 Haliea sp.
GGCAACGGCATCCGGCAGCTCCTTGCGGGCTTCCTCCATCCCATGTGGGTCATGGGCTTTTATCGCTGCACCGTGCTTTACCAGGGCGGGCAGAATGGTCAGCGAGGGCGCGTCGCGCATGTCGTCGGTTTCGGGCTTGAAGGTCAGCCCTAGTACCGCAATCGTTTTATTCGCCACACTGCCCCCCAACGCGTCCTGTATCTTTACCACCATGCGGTTTTTCTGGGCGGTATTCACTGCTACAACTGCCTCGACGATGCGACTGGAAGTGCCTACATCCTGTGCCATGCGGATCATTGCCTGGGTGTCTTTGGGAAAGCAGGATCCGCCATAGCCCGGCCCCGGGTGCAGAAACTTTTTACCGATGCGCGCATCCAGCCCCATACCTCTTGCCACCGCGTGAACATCGGCGCCGGTTTTTTCGCACAGTTCCGCGACTTCGTTGATGAAGCTGATTTTAGTCGCCAGAAAGGCGTTGGCCGCGTACTTGGTAATCTCGGCGCTTTCCAGATCGGTCACCAGAATGGGAGCCTCGATCAGGTAGAGCGGTCGGTACAGTTCACGCAGCAGGGCCTCGGCTCGCTCGGTTTCCACACCCAGTACCACCCGGTCGGGGCGCATGAAATCGTTTATTGCAGAGCCCTCGCGCAAAAATTCGGGGTTGGAGGCAACATCGAAGTCGGCTGCCGGATTGGCCTGTTGAATGACGCGCTTCACCTCGCGGGCAGTACCCACCGGCACGGTGGATTTGTCCACAATGAGGGTATAGCCCTCAAGGTGCGCGGCGATTTGGGTGGCGGCGGCGTACACGTATTTGAGATCAGCGTGACCATCGCCGCGCCGAGTTGGTGTGCCCACGGCGATGAAGATAAGATCGGCGGCACCGATCCAGTCCTGGAATTGGGTGGAAAACTGCAGCCGTCCAGCTCGCATATTGCGGTGCACCAGATCTTCCAGGCCCGGCTCGTAGATGGGTATCTTGCCGTTTTGCAGGGCCTCGATTTTTGCGGCATCCACGTCAAGGCAGGTGACATTGGCGCCGAACTCGGCAAAGCAGGCCCCGGACACCAGCCCGACATAGCCGGCGCCGATCATGACAACATTCATGGTTGTTCCTTATGCATGTATTCCAGGTACCAGGCGATGAAAGTGTTGATGCCATCCTGTACCGGTGTTTGCGGCTGGTAGTCGACAGCCTCTATCAGGTCTTCAATATCTGCATAGGTAGCCGCCACATCGCCCGGCTGCATGGGCAGCAGTTCCTGCGTAGCCGTTCTGCCCAGCGCTTTCTCTATGGCCGCGATGAAATCCGTTAACACTACCGGTTTACTGTTACCGATATTGTACAAGCGGTACGGGGCGCTGCTCGTGCCGGGGTCCGGGAAGTTGGCATCCCAGTCTGTGTTGGCGGTGGCGGGTTGGTCGGTGACGCGAATAATGCCCTCGACAATGTCGTCGACATAGGTGAAATCGCGCTGCATATTGCCATTGTTAAATACCTGAATGGGCTCGCCCGCCAGGATCGCTTTGGTGAACAGGAACAGCGCCATATCGGGCCGTCCCCAGGGGCCGTACACGGTGAAAAAGCGCAGTCCGGTAGTGGGGATGCCGTACAGGTGTGAATACGTGTGGGCCATCAGCTCATTGGCCTTTTTGCTGGCGGCGTAAAGCGAGATCGGGTGGTCTACATTGTCGTGCACCGAGAACGGCATTGCGCCGTTCATGCCGTAGACAGAACTGCTGCTGGCGTACACCAGATGGCCAATAGAGTGGTGGCGACAGCACTCCAGAATATTCATGAACCCCACGATATTGCTATCGATATAGGCATGGGGATTTTCAAGCGAATAGCGCACTCCCGCCTGGGCGGCCAAGTTTATCACCGCATCAAAACGGTTGTGGACAAATAGCGCCTCCATGGCGGCGCGGTCCTGCAGATCGGCCCTGACGAAATGGAAGGCTTTGTGTTGCTGCACTCGCTCGAGGCGGGCTTCCTTCAAGCTGACAGCATAATAGTCATTGAGGTTGTCCAGGCCGGTAACCGTATCGCCGCGCGCCAGCAACTTCTCGCTGAGGTGATAGCCAATAAAGCCGGCAGCGCCGGTGACCAGGATATGCATGGGGTGACTCAACTACGCGAGCTCGGTGGCGCATGATAAATCGTTTTGCGCGCTTTTGCATTGCATCGCAATGTGGGTTCGCGGCGGCGTTATGCCGAGGGGCTTTCCCGCTCGTGCAATGGGTTATACTCTCAGCCGCCAGGTGAGACCACAACAAGGGATGAAAAGTATGGCCGGTACCGTATTGGTGACAGGCGGCGCGGGGTACATCGGTAGCCATGCCTGTGTTGCGCTGATCGAAGCCGGGTATAAGGTGGTGGTGCTCGACAATTTGTGCAATAGCCGTGCGATCGCGCTGCGGCGTGTGCTGGAAATCTGCGGTACAGCACCGGTCTTCATTCAGGGTGATGTGCGGGATCGGGCGTGCCTGGACCAGATTTTTCAGGCCCATAGTATTATCGCCGTGTTGCACTTTGCCGGTCTCAAGGCGGTGGGTGAGTCGGTGGATAAGCCGCTTCAGTACTACGACAACAATGTCACGGGCTCACTGGTACTGCTCGCTGCAATGCGCCACGCCGAGGTCAAGAACCTGGTGTTCTCCTCCTCCGCCACGGTGTACGGGGATCCTGTGACCGTGCCGATCCGCGAGGACTTTGCGCTCGGCCCCACCAATCCGTATGGCCGCACCAAGCACATGGTGGAAGATATTCTGACGGACTGGCACGCGGCAAATCCACAGTGGAGCATCGGCCGCTTGCGCTATTTCAATCCGGTGGGCGCACACCCCAGCGGACGCATTGGCGAGGACCCGCAAGGCTTTCCCAACAACCTCATGCCGTTTGTGGCGCAGGTGGCTGTGGGCCAGCGCGAGAAACTCTTCGTCTTTGGGAATGATTACGCGACCCCGGATGGGACTGGCGTGCGCGACTACATCCATGTGATGGATCTGGTGGAAGGGCATGTCGTCGCGCTGGATTACATCTGCCGCCAGCGCGGCCTGCATACCATGAATCTGGGTACTGGCAACGGCGTGTCGGTGCTGGACATGGTAGGCGCCTTTGAGCGTGCCAGCGGGCAGCCGGTTCCGTATGAGATCGTGGCGCGTCGCCCCGGTGATATTGCCGCCTGCTGGGCAGACCCGGGTCTGGCGCAGGAAGTGTTGCATTGGAAGGCGTCGCGCAGCCTGGCGCAAATGTGTGAAGACGCCTGGCGTTGGCAGGCGGGCAATCCCAGGGGCTACGCGTGAGCTCCTTTACGCTCTCCAAACTATTGTCACTGCTGATTTATCCCCTCAGCCTGAGCTTGCTCCTGTGTGTGCTGGCCCTGATTTTTTTACGGTTGCGCTGGGCGCGTAGCAGCTTCTATACCTTGTTGCTGGCCGTAGGCTGGCTCTACCTGTGCTCCACGTCGCTGTTTGCGAACGTCCTTATGGGCACTCTGGAGCGCGGCTTTATGCCCCGGGCGATGTCTGTTATTGGCAAGGCAGATGCTATCGTGCTGCTGGGTGGCGCCATGCGCGGCGATACCCACATGGGTACTCTCCCGGATCTTAATCAGCACGCCGACCGGCTGGTGCATGCTGTCGCGCTGTTCAAGGCGGGTAAGGCGCCGATGATGCTGCTGTCCGGAGGCGGGCCTGAGGGCACGCGTTCGGAGGCGCAGCAGATGAAGGATATTCTGGCGGTCATGGGCGTCCCGGCAAAGCAGTTGGTACTGGAAAACCAGAGCCGTGACACCCACGACAACGCCGTGAATTCGGCACCGCTACTGAAAGCCAGGGGCATGCAGCGTATTCTGCTGGTGACATCCGCCTATCATATGCGCCGGTCAGTGGCACTGTTTGAGGCGCAGGGGCTGGAGGTGGTGCCAGCGCCAACCGACTACCAACAGCTGGTGGCATCCCAGGTGTTGCCTGACTGGCTGCCCGTCGTGGGCAATCTGTCCCAGACTACCCATGCCCTGCACGAGATTGTGGGCTACTGGATCTATCGCTGGCGCGGCTGGCTGTAAAGGGCCCCGACCGCACCAGCCAGGTATCAACGCCGCACCAGTCTCACAGGCCCTGTTGCACTTTGTAGTCGCTGTAACTTAAACCCGTCCAGCGCCGGAAGGCGCGATAAAAACTGTTGACCTCCAGATAGCCCAGTTCATCCGCCAGACACTTACCCGGCCGCCACATGTTGCGCAGCACCTGCTCACAGCGGTACTGCCGGGCCCGGTCCAGCAGGAATTGGTAGCAGGTGTGATCCGCGCGCAAGCGACGGCGCAGCGTGGTACTGCTCATACCCAGTGATTCGGCCACCGAGTCCGCGCGCAGGCGGGCCAGATCGCCACCAAGCAGGATTTGCAGCACCCGGTCGGTGGTGCGGGAGAGGGCGAGGTAGCCCGCTTTTTCAGGTGGCGGAATGGGGTCATCCCAGCCGTGGTGCGACAAAAGTGATTGTTCCATAGCCATAACATCCTTGTTGTGGTTGGCAGAGGTATTTTTTTACCGCGTGACCTGGTGCTTTTCGTGCAACGCGCATCCCTGCGCGGGGCCAGCGGCAATTATCAAGCTAGCAGAAAATTGCCGATGGTAAAGTGACACTGGCGGCTTGAGCGCATTTGGTTAGTTTGTGCTGCGTGCTGGCCGCCCGCGCCGACGTGTTCGCGAGATTCCAATCAGGCCGGAGAAACCTCGACCGGTACACCGTTGAGGGCGGCATTCCCCGACAGCGCATCCAGCGCCAGTTCGTCGGTGATGTCATTGCAGCTCACGCCCGCATGACGCCGCGCAATAGCCATACGTATGCCTGCGCGATCATGGCCGAAACCGTGCGGCAGGCTGACCACGCCGGGCATGATGTCCGCGCAGGATTCAACAATCACCTGCAGCGCGCCCACTCGCGAGCGTACGCTGACGTTACTGCCCTCTACGATGCCACGTTGCTGCAGATCGTCAGGGTGCATCAACAGCGTGCAGCGATTCTTGCCCTTCACCAGTCGCCGATAGTTGTGCATCCAGGAGTTGTTGGAGCGCACATGGCGGCGGCCGATCAATTGCAGTGGCCGCAGATGCGGCTGACTGGACAATGGCGGCATGACGGCAGGAAATTCGCGGCGCAAGCGGGCCAGGTCGGCCAGCGGCT
>JANNXP010000196.1:0-29311 GCA_031409615.1 Haliea sp.
CTCACGCTGGGCGTGCCCAGCTCCCCCGGCGTTCCCGCAGCGCTGGCGGATCTCACCCTGACGATCACCTACAACGATATTGACAGTGTGCTCCAGGCATTCGCTGCATACGGGGAGCGCATCGCGTGCGTCATTGTCGAACCGGTGGCTGGCAACATGAATTGCATACCACCCGCGCCCGGATTCCTGCAGGCATTGCGCACCGCCTGCACCAACAGTGGCGCCGTACTCATTCTGGACGAGGTGATGACTGGATTTCGTTTCGGCTTGCAGGGCGCCCAGGGCTACTACGGCATTGAGACTGATCTGACCACATTGGGCAAAGTCATTGGCGGCGGCATGCCAGTGGGCGCGTTTGGCGGCAAGCGTGACATCATGGAGCAGATCGCGCCGCTGGGGCCCGTATATCAGGCGGGTACGCTGTCGGGTAACCCCATCGCCATGGCGGCTGGACTGGCCACTCTGGATATCATTTCCCAGCCTGGATTCTACGAACCCGTGTTCACGCGCACCGCACAATTATGTGAGGGCCTCCGCGATGCCGCCGCGACGGCGGGCGTCCCATTTACCACCAACCACGCCGGCAGCATGTTCGGCGGCTTCTTTACCAGTGCCACGAATGTCAGTCTTTACAGCCAGGTGATGGCCTGTGACAACGCCGCTTTCAACCGGTTTTTCCATCTGATGCTGGAACAAGGGGTGTATCTTGCGCCGGCGTCGTATGAAGCGGGCTTTATGTCCAGCGCACATAGCGATGACGACATTGCCCAAACCATTGCGGCGGCCAGAACCGCCTTTGCCAGCCTTTGATCGAGGAATATCGCATGGCATTTACTTCACAGCGCGGCATGTTCCCCCGGACCCGAATGCGCCGCCTGCGGGCCAGTGAATTTTCACGGCGCCTGGTTCGCGAAAATGAATTGCGCCCAGCGGACTTTATCTTTCCCGTTTTCGTCCTGGAGGGGACCGGTCAGCGCGAAGCGATCTCCTCCATGCCCGGTATAGAACGGCTAAGTATCGACTTGCTGGTGGCACAGGCCAGGCGCATTCAGCAACTGGGCATTCCGGCAGTTGCGCTGTTTCCTGTGGTCGCTGCACAGCGCAAGAGCCTGCTAGCCGAGGAGGCATTCAACAAGGACGGCCTGGTGCAACGCGCTGTACGCGCGTTGAAAGATGCGCTACCCGAACTGGGCGTGATCACCGATGTTGCTCTGGATCCCTACACCAGTCATGGGCAGGACGGGATCATCGATACCGCAGGCTATGTCGCAAATGATGTCACCAATGAGGTGCTGGTGAAACAAGCCCTGTCGCACGCCGCAGCAGGCGCAGATGTAGTGGCGCCGTCAGACATGATGGACGGGCGTATCGGTGCGATCCGGCAAGAGCTGGAGCGCAACAGTTTTCACAACACCTTGATCATGGCCTATTCCGCCAAGTACGCGTCTGCTTATTACGGGCCCTTTCGCGATGCCGTTGGCTCCGCAAGTAACTTGAAGGGAGGCAACAAAGCCAGCTACCAGATGGATCCCGCCAATAGCGATGAGGCGCTGCACGAATGCGCCATGGACCTCGCCGAGGGTGCCGATATGATTATGGTAAAGCCCGGCATGCCCTATCTGGACATCGTGCGCCGAGTGAAAGATGAGTTGCGGGCACCTACCTTCGCGTATCAGGTAAGCGGTGAGTATGCCATGCACGTGGCCGCGTTTGAGCGCGGGTGGCTGCCCCGGGAAGCGGTGATTCTGGAGTCCCTGCTGGCCTTCAAGCGTGCGGGCTGTGACGGCATCCTCACCTATTTCGCCCTCGAGGCGGCTCAGGCCCTGCAGTAGCCCGCTGCAGTCCAGTAGGGAATACTTGCGCCGTCGCAAAGGCGTACTCGATATCTAGCGGTTGCCGCGCACAGGGAACAAACATCGGCGCCATGACATCAGGGGCGACAACACCGGCCATGATGCGGTATAAGTAGCCTGAGCGCGTGATCATAAAATCAGAATCGTATCGCTATGTACTCATTAATGGTAATGCTCAGGAAGGCTCGCAACTGGTGGTTCCAGTTGTGCACTGGCAGGTCGGTATACGGTCGATCCGACGAGGAACACCACCGGCAGCGCATCCTGGTCATGACGAGCTGTTTCTGGTTAATACTGGTGCTCTTGCTCGGCGCTGTCACGCCCTTCGTCATTCAGCTGACGCCGCAAGGCCAGAGAGCTGCCAACATCCTGTTTGGCGCGACCTTCGTTGGCGTCCTGTTAAGTATGTCAATTCTGCGTTTTCGCAACGACCGCATTATGGCGGTCAACATGTTATTGTTTATTTATGCCGGCGCGTTTGCCGGCGCTTGCGCTATTTTTGGCGGCACGCAATCACCTACCTATCCCCTGCTGATACTAGCCCCGGTAATGGCCGGTCTCGTTGGCAGTACTTCCCTCAGCGCGGCCTGGGGACTGCTGATACTCGCCTTCTGGGTGGGCGTGTTGCAGGCAGAGCGCAACGGCGTTCAATTCACTCAGATCATCATACCCCAGAACCATAGCATCGCCATGATGGTGGCCTATGTAGGCCTGGCGATAGCCGTGGTGAGCATCATCATTATTTATGCGGAAATGAACAAAACACTGCGGCAAAGCCTGCAAAATACCAATGCAGAGCTGGAGCACCTATCCTCTCACGACCAGCTGACCCGGCTGCCCAATCGTCGTTTTTATGACGAACGTATCAGCCTGGCGCTGCGCCGTGCGACAGAAAATCACGGCATCACCGGCCTGTTGTTTATAGACTTGAATGAGTTCAAGAAAATTAATGACACGCACGGGCACGGAGCGGGTGACAAGCTGCTCATCGCCGTCGCCCAGCGTATCAAGAACACGCTGCGTGAAACTGACCTGGTGGCGCGTCTGGGAGGCGATGAATTCGTTGCCGTACTGGAAGACGTAAAGTCCCCGGAAGAAGTCACGCGCCTGGCCCACAAATTATCAGAAGCCATAGAGCAACCTCTGTACGTTCGTCAACAGATACTGAAATTCAGCGCCAGCGTTGGAGTGGCGATCTTTCCCATTGACGGGCGGCAAAAGCATGAACTGGAAGAGAAGGCGGACAAGGCCATGTATCTGGCAAAAAAACGCGGCTTACCGGTAGCGCTGGCCAGCCTGGAATCTGCCCATGTGCCCACACCCGCCAGACCACCTGTGAACCGCATCTAGCGACTCGGCGATTTTTTGTGCGAATCATCGGCGCCGCCAACGTAGCCGTTTGGGGGTTTTACCCTCCGCCAAATCCAGCAGTTCGTCCAGCATCATCAGCGACAGACCCCAGATACAGCGTCCCTCATAACGATAACAGGGTACGGGTAGTCGGACGCCCTTGTAGGTCCAGATCATTTCTTCCCTATTTTGTGCGTCCGACAGAAATTCCAGGGGAACCCACACGACTTCCGCTACCTCGTGATTCGGCGTCAACGTTACGTCCCGATCCAGACGAAACACAAAGGGACTGACCGCCATGCCAAAGGTACCCCGCTGGGGCCGGGCGTGCAGTTCGGATAACCGGCCAATGCACTCGTCCTGCGCGCCCAGAATCAAGCCCACTTCTTCCGCTGTCTCGCGCACCGCGACGGCATAACCGTGGGCGTCCGTTTTATCCATGCGGCCACCGGGAAACGCCATATGCCCGGACCATGGGTCACCTTCTCGATCGGCCCGTTTGATCATTAGAATATGCAGTTCGCCATTACGCACTTGCAGTATCATGGCCACCGCAGAGCGCTTCTGCAGCCGTCGCAACAGGTTTCTACCTGGATGGTGAGCCCCAAGACGGGTTTCGATGAGTTGTAGTAGTGATACCGACACGTGCAAGCAATTTCCAAACCGAGCGCGGTGATAGTGGGATTAAGCCAGCCGCACGACAAGCTGACAAGCTTTCACGTCACATTTGATCCGGAGAAATCATGGTTGATCACCAGTCACAGGATGTTCATCTGCTGGAGCTGCGCGATGTCAGCCTGGTCTATCGTGCCCAGCCCGCATTACGCAACATCGACTGGACCGTGAAAGCAGGCCAGCAGTGGGCCTGCCTGGGTCCTAACGGTGCCGGCAAGACCAGTCTGGCCAGGATACTCAGTCGACAGGCCACACACTACTCGGGCGAATTTTTGCGCTCGCCACGACTGCAGGAAGGCGGAGTCGCCTATGTCTGCTTCGAACAGGCCAAAGCGCTGTGTGAGCGCGATCGCAAGTTGGACGATTCAGAGTTTCGGGCTGACGCCAGCGACCCGGGCACCACGGTACAGGCCCTGATTCTTGGCGGCAGGGAACCGGACGTGCGCTTTAAACACTGGGCGGAACGTCTGGGCATGCGCCATTTTCTGCAGCGCGGCCTGCGCTTTATCTCCACCGGAGAGATGCGCAAAGCGCTGTTAGTCAAGGCCATTCTGAGCGAGCCGGCACTTCTTATTCTGGATAGCCCGCTGGATGGCCTGGACCGCGCCAGCCAGACGGAAATGCGCAGGATCATCGCTGAGTTGCTGGAATCCGATATCACCGTGCTGCTGCTGTGTCGCCAGCTGGAAGACGTGCCCGACGGCATCACCCACATGATGGTGCTGCAGGCGGGAGAGTTGCTCGCCTGCGCGACCCGGGAAACTGTCATTGCCGACGCGACGGTACAGGCGCTGATGAATCCGCCCGCCGCACAGCTGGGCATATTGCCGCCACCCGCCGCGCGCCCCTACGAGTTGCCCATCGAAAAATCTCTGCTGGAACTGCATGAAGTGGCCGTACAGTACGGCGATCTGCAAGTACTGCGCAATGCGAACTGGGTTTTTGCGCGCGGCGATCACTGCTGTATTTCCGGCCCCAACGGCTGCGGCAAAACCACGTTGCTAAGCCTGATTACCGGCGACAATCACAAGGCCTATGGCCAGGACATCACTCTGTTTGGCATCCGCCGCGGCAGCGGTGAGAGCGTGTGGGACATCAAACAAAAGTTCGGCCAGCTGGACACGCAATTACAGCTGAATTTTGCGCGCGGCATGCGTGTGGTGGAAGTGGTGGTATCAGGCTTCTTCGACACGATCGGACTGTACGACGCGTGGGGCGACGCCCAGCGCAGCCGCGCCGAGCAGTGGCTCAGCGCCCTGGGCCTGGCCGATTACAGCCGCGAAAGTTTTGATGCGCTGTCGTTTGGTTTACAACGCATGGTGTTGCTGGCCAGGGCGATGGTGAAATCACCGATAATCTTGCTGCTCGATGAACCTACTCTCGGGCTTGACGGCCATCATCGCAAATTGATGTTGCGGGCCATTGATCATATTGCGGCCAACTGCGACACGCAGATTATTTTTGTCAGCCACTCGGCGGGGGAGACGCCGTCCTGCATCAACCAGCACCTTTGCTTCGAACCGAGCGATGAGGGCTTTGAGCTGGTGTGCCGCCGCTCAGCAGAGGCGCCGTGAACCGTCTGATGATCGGTTGACGGTGCGGTCAACGTGTATAGGCGCGCAGGGCGTTGCACTGCGCGTCACTCACACAGTAGAGCAGGCCGCGTTCGGCCGTTGCCCTGGCCTGTGCCGCGTCACCGCTGGCCCGATGCGTCTGAGCCATGGCCAGATATACCGCGGCACTGCCCGGGTCGATGCGCTGGGCCCGCTCGAGTAGCGCCAGGGCCTGCTCGTAATCGCCCCGTGCGGTGGCCTGTCCTGCTTGGGCTAGCAAGGGTTGCAAGGCGGCACTGGGGGAAGGTGTCGTGGGCCGCGGCGGCGCCCGTGGCACGGGGGCGGGCGGGGTCACAATTTTGGGCTCCGGCAGCTGCTGCTTTTCCACTGGTACCGGCACACTTGCGGGCGGAGTGACCGTAGAGCAGGCAGCCAGCAGGACGACCAAGCCCAGGACGGTAGATCGAAACAACAGATACAGCAGATGCGACAGCGCCATTAACCGCCCCCCCCAAACAGCGACTCAAACCAGTCCTTTACACCTGACCCGGAGTCTCGCGGCGCGCAATCGGTACGCTGGCGTGGCTCGGAGCCGGTAATGAATGGCAGCATACGGGAATTCGGGCAACCCTCGCCCGTCAGATAGCCACTTTGATCGTCGATCCACAGGGTCTGGATGTCGTCGGGCATGCGATAGGCTAGCGGTAACTTGCTGGCACGAGACATAAAATGCGCCCAGACCTTGAGCGCACCAGTACCACCGGTGAGCCCGGTCACACCGTTATCATCCCGCCCGATCCAACTGACCGCCAGCAGGTCGCCAGAAAAACCCGCGAACCAGGAATCGCGGCCGTCATTGGTAGTACCGGTTTTGCCCGCTACAGCGAAATTTTCTGGCAGGTAGCGATAGACGCCCTGCCCGGTGCCCTCGCGGACCACGGCCCGCAACGCGAAGTGTAACAAATGCACGGCCTGCAGACCGACAGTGCGCTCGTATTCCAACGGGTAGCGTTTCAGCGATTCCCCATTGGCGTCGACGATATCGCGGATGCTGCGCAGCGGCATGCGAAACCCCCCCGCCGCTATCGTCTGGTACATTGTTGCCATGTCCAGCGGTGAGTATTCGCCCGCACCCAGCAGCAGCGCAGGCGTACGCGGCACGCCTTGTTCAACCCCCAGCCGGGCCAGCATGTCTACAATGTTATCCACACCCAGCGCCATACCAAGTCGCGCACTGGCTAAATTGTAGGATTGCGCCAGCGCCTGATAGAGCAGGACGTCACCGTGTGCCTTGCGATCATAATTCTGGGGTTGCCACGGCTTAGCCCCTGCCGCTCTAATGGTTAAGGGGGTATCGGACAACACCGTGGCGAGCGAATACTGCCCCGGGCGTTCCAGTGCCGTGAGGTAGATGGCAGGCTTGAGCAGAGAACCCGCCGGGCGGCGCGCGTCCAGCGCCCGATTGAAACCTGCGTAGCGTGCTTTGCGCCCCCCGGCCAAGGCAACGACCTCACCCGTGTCAAAACGCGTGACCACCGATGCGCTTTGTAGTTTGTCGCCGGGGTCGAGCTGCGCCATCACTGCATCCGTGCTGCTTTCCAGCTGGCGCTGCAGCAGCGGATCGAAGCTGGTGAATATGCTGAGTCCGCGGTTCGCGAGGTCTTCCTCCCGGTAGTCTTTTGGCAGTTGCCGACGCACCAGGTCGAGAAAGGCGGGAAACGAGTCCCGCATGCGCTGCTTCCTGTTCAGCCCCAGCGGCATAGCCCGAGCGGTAGCCGCCTGCTCAGGGGTAATGACGTCTTGCATGGCCATCACCTCCAGCACCACATTGCGCCGCTGCAGCGCACGTTCCGGGTTGCGCTCAGGATTATAGAGGGACGGACCCTTGATCATCCCAATCAGCAGCGCATGCTGGTGCAGGTCCAACTGCTCCAGGGATCGCCCAAAGTAGTGTTGCGCTGCCAGGGCAAATCCGTGAACGGCACGCGGTCCGTCCTGCCCCAGGTAGACCTCGTTGATATAACTTTCGAGAATCTGGTCTTTGGCATAATGCAGTTCCAACAGGACAGCCATCAACACCTCGGTCAGCTTCCGTACCAGTGTGCGTTCCGATGTCAGGTAATAGTTTTTCACCAGCTGCTGCGTGATAGTACTGCCGCCAGAAACGACTTGCCGGGAGCGCAAATTGTTAAAGATTGCGCGCGCGATACCGCCAATCGAGAAACCCCAGTGCTGGTAAAAGCTGCGGTCCTCGACCGCAATGAGGCCCTGTTGAAAGACCTGCGGGACATCATCAAGCTCAACCAGCACCCGGTCCTCGCCCTGACGTGGAACTATGCCACCCAACCACACCGGATCGAGCCGCATCAGGTCTATGCGCTTATCGCCGGTTAATACGCCCTTGATTCGATTGCCGCTAAACTCAACCCTGACCAGACGCTCTGGTTCCGATTCCTCGGGAAAATGAAAGCCGCGCGCATAGAAATCCAGGCGACTAGCATCCCGAGATACCTCCCCCGGGCTGCGCGGCGCACTCACCGTGCGATAACCCAAAACCTGCAGCTCGTAGGCCAGGTCGTCCGGCGTCAAGGCGGCACCCGCAAACAGTTCCAGCGGGCGGGCGTACACCTTGGCCGACAACTCCGACATTTTTTCGCTGAACGTCGCAGTGATACGGGCATCCAGATAAATCATAAGCAGCCCTAATACCACCAGGGCAAAGAAGGCGAGTTTGAACACAAGATGGCGGGTGCGGAACATGGGGTGCGAGTTTACACTACCACTTCATCGTATTCTCATGCAGCGCTTCTATTTGCCCGGCGAATCAGGATAATGGGCGGCTGATTTGAACACAGTGGGCGATATGACAATGAAAAAGTACATGGCATACGGTATTGGCGCGGCGCTGGTGGACACCGAGATCAAGGTGGTGGACGCCGAACTCGCGCAAATGAACGTGGAGAAAGGCCTGATGACTCTGGTCGACGAGGGGCGGCGGCGCGAACTGCTGGACCATCTTTCCGGCCATCTGGTCAAGGCCAGCCACGCCAGCGGCGGCAGTGCTGGCAATTCCATGATCGCCACCGCGCAGTTCGGCGGACCGACCTTCATGACCTGCAAAGTGGCCAATGACAGTGACGGTGACATTTATATTGCAGATCTGGAGGCGGCCGGCGTTGACCACTGCCTCAACGGTGATCGCGCCCCCGGCACCACCGGAAAATGCCTGGTGCTGATAACACCCGACGCCGAGCGCAGCATGAACACCTTTCTCGGCATCAGCGAAACCCTTTCTACCGAACAGATTGACGCGCAGGCCATTGCTGCATCTGAATATGTGTATATAGAGGGCTATCTGGTGACGTCGCCGACCGGTCGCGCCGCCGCGATCAAAACCAGGGAGATTGCCCAAGCGGCGGGCGTGAAGACCGCGCTGAGTTTTTCTGATCCCGGCATGGTAGAGTTTTTTCGCGACGGTATCACCGCCATAATCGGCGAAAGGCTGGACCTGGTCTTTTGCAACGAGGATGAGGCCCTGAGCTGGGCCCAAAGCGACAACCTGGATGTTGCCGTGGAGAAACTAAAGGCTATCGCCAACACTTTCGTGATCACCCGCGGCAAGGACGGGGCACTGACCTTTGACGGCAGGGAACTGGCCAAAATACCGCCACACAAAGTGGAGGCTGTAGATACCAATGGCGCTGGCGATATGTTCGCCGGGGCCTTCATCTATGCCATCACCCGCGGCGAGGACTTCCCCACAGCGGGTCGCTTCGCCAGCCTGGCGGCGGGCAAAGTGGTCGCCACTTATGGCCCCCGACTGCCCGCGGCAGACTATGGCGCGCTGCGCCGGGAATTTTTTGGCGACTAACGCAAGCCGTTCTTGCTAGCGTTAGCACAGGTCAAGCAGTCGCTCGGGCCATAACGGCCCGCACCTTTTCTTTTTTGGTGACCCTCGCAGTTCACACCCGCATGCAGTGAAAAGCCGTAGGTCCGGGCCACCCGTTCCGATCCAAGGTCCGTCATTGCGTCTTTATCCTACGTTTTCCTGAATGTAGTGACCGTTTTAATGGACACTAAACTACTTAATGTCTATAGAAACGGTCAAAAAGGTTAATATGCGAACAACACCTCCCATGCCACTGCCCGTGAAACGCGCCTTGGCAAAGCTGGGCGCGGACATCAAAGCTGCGCGCTTGCGCTGTCGCATCACGACGACGCTCATGGCGGAACGCGCATTCATTAACCCGACGCCTGTGGATGTGAAGGCGCGTGTACTGAGTCTTGCGATCGACGAGTCCGATGACACCGCCTCTGTCGATGTCGCATTGGGCATGGCGCGTGAGTGTGGGTTAAAGCAGCCCAGCGCCCGAGAGATTGTTGGCGAAGTTCAAGCCGCTGTCGCGCAGTGGCGCGCCTGTGCCGCGACCCACGGACTGAACGCCCGCGACCTGACGCGTATGGCGTCGGCATTTGAGCACGGAGAGACGGTTGGGGCATAAACAGCATTCACCACATCCGTTGTTTCTTGCTAGAGCGTTAACCGTTGTTATGGGTGGGGGAGATGCCGCCCATGGTCAAGCCGCCGTCCACGATGAATTCACTGCCGGTTGAGTAACTTGATTCATCGCTGGCAAGATAAAGCACCATCGACGCCACTTCATCGGCCTGCGCCATGCGGCCGAGCGGAAAATCATACCCCTGGGTGTTGAGCCCCTCGGCCATCGGCGTGTCGATGATGCCAGGGTGGACCGAATTGCAACGGATGCCGAACGGTGCCAGTTCAACCGCGACCGATTTTGTCAGGCCGCGAACGCCAAATTTTGATGCGACATAGGCGGACCCGCCCGCTGCACCGCGCAAGCCGGCGACCGACGAAATGTTAATGATCGAGGTACCGCCGCACGCAATCATCGCCGCCGTGGCCGCACGGATGCCAAGGAAAGCGCCCGTCAGGTTTACCCCAATAATCTGGTGCCACAGGTCGAGCGGGTGATCGACCAGCGCGGCGCCGCCAAAGATGCCGGCGTTGTTGACGAGGATGTGCAGCCCGCCAAAGTCATTGACGCACAGCGCTACGGCCGCCGCCCAGTCTCCGGGTTTGGTGACGTCGAGGTGGATGAAGCGGCAGTGAGCGCCAAGCGCAGCGGCCAGGGCTTCCCCTTCGGCATCAAGAATATCGGCGATGACGACGCTGGCGCCCTCCAACAACAGTCGGCGGGCGTGGGCTTCGCCCATGCCGCGCGCGCCGCCGGTAATCAGTGCCACCTTGCCCGCAACTCGCCCAGTCATCATTCGTCCCCAATTTTGTGATCGCTATCAGGCTAGGAAGTATCACACCCAGCGGCAACAGAGACGCTAAGCCGCAGAGTTGACTGTGGCGAGGCTGCTGAGTGCATCGCGATACAGCGTTGGCTTTAGTACGCCGAGTTCACGGCGTAGCTGCTCCAGCGGCTCCGCCAGACGCTCCTCCCAATTCACTGCGGCAAACCAGGTAGCCGCCTCGCCGATGTGGCGGCCTTCATCAATGCAATTGTCTATCGAAAACGGTTTTGTCACCTGGCGGGCCTTCCTTCGCGCCATGAAAATAATGAACGCGATACCGCGGTTCGGCGTCTGCGTCACCATGAAGGACAACAGGCACAGCTCGCCCAGCGTATCGCGGCCGTAACCGCATATCACGTGTTGCAGGTCGTGAATGTCGCGCAGGCGGTTGCCCAGCCAGCGCTCCTCCGGGCTGTTGCCCTGCCCGCGCGGGGCCTCCTCGCTCGCCGCGACCAGGCCGTCGGCACTGAGCGACTGCGACTCGACAAACTTGAGGTAAGTGCGGCCCACGCTCCCCTCGGGCATCGCGCGCAGCGCATCGCGATCACTCAACACCGGCAGGATGTCGGGTTTATTGCGCAGCATTTCCCGCCCCGCCGCTGTCGCATCCAGGCGCGCCACCGCTCGGGCGATGCTGTTTCCCTTCAGGGCTTCGATAATTTTGAACACCTCTGCGGTATTCTCCGGATTGGCAATCAGTGCGCGCACCGAGCGCAACGCTTGTAGTGGCTTCACGGTCTTGATTTCACTGAAAAAAATTGAACCGTAAGCGGCCATGTGGGGTACCCGTGTTGTGCGTCTGTCTGTCCGGAATAGTTCAGGGATCATGATGCCTCAGGAAGGAGAATCGCGCCAGACCGATGTCTTCACCGCCTTCTTCGCGGGCTCTGCGCTGGACAGGTAGAGGCCCACTTGCCACTTCCGCACCACCCTTGGGCAGCGCCACTGACGCCACGTGAGCATCGCCACCTTCCACAACTACTTCCCGGCGCAGTTCGCCCACGGTGCGATATGCTCAGCCTGTGCCTGGTCGAGTGCGTCGAGGACGGGCTGGTTCCAGACGTCGGCGTTGCCGTCCCAGAGCGAGTCGTAGCTGATCTTCTGGGTGACGGGGTCCAGGTGTCCATGGAGGAGGAAATAGGTCCAGGAGATGTTCTCGGCCTCCATGAGTTGGACCATGGTCTTGTTCCACAGCATCGGATCCTGGTCCACATAGGTGCCGGCGTCGTAGGAGGAGAACTCGCCGTTAAACAGCGGCACGCCGGTGTCGCGGGACCAGCACACGGCATCGTTCATTGTGGCCTGCATCGTGGCGAGCTCGTCGGGGGTGCCGGTCCAGGTCGTGCCAATCCACGCATCGGACCAGGAGCCTTGATGGGTGAACTGCACCGGGAAGTAGTTGTGGAAGGTGGCGATCAGATGTTCATCGCCAGCGGGGAGCACGAGGTCGGGTATCGCCTGGGGCGTCGACCACAGCGCGCTGGGGACCACGATGATCCGTTGCGGGTTGGTCGCTCGGATGGCGGGGATCACTCTGGCCACGATCGCGTTCCACTCGTCGGGAACGAGGGCGTTTGCGGGGCTGAATCCACCGCCCCAGTTGGGTTCATTGAGGATCTCGAAATACACACTAGGAGGCAGGTCCTGGAACCGCTCGGCAACCACGGTCCATCGATCCACGAGAGGGTCACTGTTACGGTCGCCCTTGAAGTTCTGATTGAAGTTGACCACAACCGTCAGACCGTGGTCGGTGAGAACATCGATCTCGGCGCGGACCTGGTCGAGAAACTTGTCGAGCCAGTCAGGGTCCGCCTGATCGACGAAGTCTTCGATATCCTCCGGCCACAACCGCACGGCGTAGCGGACCCCGGTGAAGCCCATGGACTTCGTCGCCAGGGCTTGGGCTTCGATGTCGAGCGGAGCTGTCTGACCGCAGCACGGCGAGACGATCTCGACGCCGTTACCGATTGCGGCGCTGGCCTCCACCGCGGACGGCCAATTGGCAGCGGCAACTGGCGACGACGAAGAACCAGATCCGCCTGACGACCCGCCACACGACCCGACGAGCGCCAGAGTCAGGATCAGCGGCAGCGCCGCACCGGGTCGCACGCGACAGAGACTCGGCACGAGTTCTCCTTGGGACCGGGATCGACCGGGGTCGGCCATCGGGTGTTGTACATCATTAGCGGTTGGTAAAATGCAATCAGACATAGTGACCGACTATCCATGCAATACATAGTCCTCGGAAACTATAGTTCACGAGTACGGGAATTGTAAGCCGCTACATTGCACTGCGTAACTGCTTTCCCAGACGATGCGACGTATAAGACCGATAAAAAGGGGCTACGGGAGGATTTTCTTCCAGTATCCCGAAACTTTCCATGAATTGAACAAGCGAGGGCCTGCCCCGTTTTATCGGGAATGGCCACCGCGTGTGCTGAAATCGCGCTTGAATGTGCCCACCTTCCTTTCTCTTTTGGGCCGTTCCCAAAGAGACAGCGTGCCCGGTGGGGCACGGGTGGTTGTGGCAATGCTTAAATAGGCAATGGAACGCCAACGAAAAACGGCGACCGAAGTCGCCGTTGGTGTGTCAGGAAAATTGACAGTAGGGGAAGGTTAGGCCTTTTTGCGGCGGCGCGAGGCGCCCACTGCGGCCAGACCGAGGCCCAGCAGGTACAGGGTGGCAGGCACCGGAACTTCGGGATCACCTGGGTCGCGGAAGCCCGTGGCCATGGTCACCCAGTCACCAAAAGTCTCCGAGCGCGCGCCATTCGTCTGCAGGGCGAAGTAGCCCTTGCCGGCCCAGAAGGTGGGGTCGTAGGTCTGGTGGACGAAACAGCCCTCCGTATAGGATGGATCGAAACCGAACGCCAGGCCGCCGGCGGTCGACACGCCCGGATCCTCACAAGTTGCATCGGGTAGCCCGGAGGTCACACCAGGCAGTGCATCAAATCCCAGGATTGCATCCCAGAAGTCGTCGCCCTGAAAGTCACCCACGCCCAAGCTGCCGCCGCCCGAGACGAAGCTCGTCAGTAAAGCGGAACCTCCCCCTGCCATAAACGGGCCAGGGTCACTACAGCAAGTACCCGGGGAATCGACGTATATACCGGAGTACAACGACAGATCAGCGCCGGTGTCGAGGAACGACAGCGGTTGGAAATCGATCATGATGTTGCCGGCGGTATAGTTTACCGATGAAGCGCCGTAGTCATTTACGAATAGTAACGTTTTCGTTCCGAAGTTCGCCATCTGGTCGAACACGGGATTGATGTAGCTAGCGTCGCCGTGGAAGCCGACGGCGTCAGTGCCCAGGAGAAAAATAACACCCGAGGGCACAGCACTGGCGCCACCGGACCAGGATAGGCCTAATGTCACCGCCGTCAAAATCAGAGTTTTACTGAACACTTTCATTGTCATTCTCCTTCTTTAGGTTCTAGCTTCAGGTTACGGATACCGACTGTTCAATGCGTTGAAGCGGCCTTACCGCTCCGCGGTCCAATCAGCACGCATAATCTATGCCTTAAATTGTCTTTCTAGAAAAATCAATGACATGGACAAAACCTGAACAAAGCCGCAGCCCTATGGTGTAAAAAAATCTGACATTTTCTTGGGCGACCGGGGGATGCGCCAGCGTATCCGTGGGTAGTCCGGCGGCCCGCGTGGCCCCGGGCCGGCAAGGTTTACTGGTCGAGTTGTGCCAGCAGCGCTTTTGCCTGCTCGATTTCGGGGAAAACAGGCGAGGTGGCCAGCAGTTTCTTTAGCGTGGCTCGCGCAGTGGCGTCATCGTCCAAGGCGACCGCGATCATGGCGCTGTGATACAGCAGTGAGGGATGCTCCGGAGATGCCCTTAGTGCCCGCTCGATGTGGCGCTCGGCGCTGCGGTAATCCTTGTTGGTGTATTCCACCACGGCGAGGGTGTCCAGCACGTCTGCTGAATCCGGAGCGCGCTCAGCGGCCTTCTTTGCGTATGTCAGTGCCTGGGCGGGATTTTTATCCCGCATAATCCACGCCTGGTTATTGAGAGCCATCGGGTTTTCGGGGTCGGCCTGTAACACGGCGGCGTACTGCTGCGCCGCATCGTCCAGGCGTTGGGCGGCCTGCAGGCTATTGGCATAGGCCATCCGCGTGGTGCTATCGTCAGGGTGATCTTGCAGCCAGGCAGCATAGCGCTTCAAGGCACTGTCGCGGTCGCCGGCGATTTCTTCAAAGGTTCCGAGAGAGACAACGGTGCCTGTTGATGGCGCCAGCTGGAAGGCCGTCGCAGCGAGACTTCTGGCACCCCTGGTATCACCACGGCCCTGCGCCGCAGCCGCCTGTAATAGCAGCACATCGGGGTTGTTTGGTGCCAGTGCGGTCAGTTTTTCCAACTGCCGCGTGAATTCCGCAGTCGATTGCGGCTCCAGCGCCATGCGAGCCAGGGCGATTCGCGACAGCAGGAAATTCTCATCCAGCGCCAGGGCATTCCGCAGCTCGGTCATGGCGCGCCTGGTGTCACCGGCGTCCGTCGCCGCCATGGCCATCGCATGCCGAATCGGGGCGCTGTCCGGGGTGGTCTTCAACAGCTGCCCCAGCGTGAGTTGTGCCGCGCTCGAATCGCCAGTGGAGAGTTGCGCCATGGCCAACAAGCGCAGTACTTCCGGCTCTTGTTGTTGCCGCGCATCCAGATTGAGGAACAAGGGAGCGACCTGCTCCGCCTTACCTCGGCCAAGATAATAACGCGCCAACAGCAGACGCGGCGGCAGCGCTGCCGGGTCGGCCTTCCCGGCTTGTTCAAGGTGCGCCACCAGTGCCGTCTCATGCCCCTCCCTTGCATCCAGCAGCGCCAGTTGCATGAGCGTCGCCGCCGAATTCGGGTGACCGGCCAGTGCCGTTTCATACAATTTGCGCGCGCCAGACAGGTCATTCTCGGCCACCGCGATCTGCGCGAGATAGTGATTGGCCGCCGGGTCGGCTTTGTCCATGGTGAGCGCGCTGCGGAATGCCTCCAGTGCCAGCTCCCGGTTGCCCGCCTCGAGGTAGACCTTGCCGAGCACATAATAAGGGGTAATGCTGGTGTTATGGTTGTTCTGGTAGGCTTTGGCGGCGGCGATCGCCGCAGGAAAGTCCCGCTTTTGCAGGTAGCTGTTTACCAGCAGCATATCGGCCAGTTCGTACTCAGGTTTCAACTCGAGCGCGGTTTCGATATGCGCAACCGCCGCATCACTGTTGCCCTCCAGCAGCAGCCCCGCTCCCAACCTGATCTGCGCGCCCGGCGATTCCGGTTGCAATTCTGCCAGCCGCGACAACAGTGCAATCGCTTCATCCGTTTTACCTTCATGCAACAAGGCGTTGGTGATCAGGTTGAGCGTGCCGACATCATCCGGAAAGCGTTCCAAGACCGGTTGCAGGAGCGCCTGTACCGCCGTCCAGTCACCCTGTTCCAGGCGGATAGCAGCGAGCAGCTTGCGACCTTGTACGCTGCCAGGCACGGCTGAATAGAAGCGTTCTGCTAGGGTTGCTGCCTGTGCCATACTGTCCTGTTTCATGTTGGCCGCCGCGAGGTAGAACAGTGCCAGTGGATACTGCTTGGACGCCGGTTCCACCACTGATAACGACGTAATTGCCTCCGCGTACCGGCCGGCCTCAAAATGCAACAAGCCCTGAATGTAATTGGCACCCGGGTGCGTTTTCGCCTTGTATAGCAGCACTTCGGTGTCGCGCTGCGACGCCTCGAAATCACCCAACTGCAGGTTCAAATAGGCCCGTTTGAACAAGTCACTCGCCTCGCCGTGTCGGAGGTTGATCGATTTATCGTAGGCGGCCAATGCGTCCTTGGCATTGCCCTGCCGCGCTAGGATGTCGCCGCGCAGGCTCCAGGCCTCGCCCTGCTCGGCATCCAGAGCAAGGACCTTGTCCAGCGTGGCGGTGGCACCTGCCATGTCCTGCTTGCTCGCCAGTATCCGGCCCTTGGCAATTAAGGCTTTCGTGGACTCGGGCATTTCGATGAGCGCCTTGTCGATCAACCCCTCGGCGGCCGCTGTGTCGTTCAGGCCCAGCGCAGCTTGTGCCTGCAACGCGAGCACCTTGGCCTTGGTGTCGGGCGCCAGGCCGCTAACAATGATGTCCCTGACCTCGGCATACTTACCCTGGGCCAGCAGCGCTTCGGCCAGCGCCGGCGTAACTTCTTCCTGGGACCACCCCCGTACCAGGGCCTGTTGCAGTTCCTTTTCGGCGGACGGCAGGTCACCACTATCGAGATATACCTTGGCGAGCAGCCACCGTGCCTGCGACGAGTCAGGTTGTAGTTTCAAGGCATTCTTCAGTTCGATGATGGCCGCGGGGTACTCGGATTTCGCCACGGCATCGTTGGCCCGTGCGATATATTGCTCGAAGGTATCGCCGCCGCATGCCACCAGGGCCAGGAGCGAAAGGGCTAGTAGCAGGTGTCGAATCATCGTCTGTACCTCGAAAAGGAGAGCGGACTGGTTGAGTCTGTCATTGTTTCGGCGAAACCGCACGGTGTAAGCATAGCTGAACTTCCATCACAGAGATCGCCGGCATCATCGAAAGTCGCTCGCATCCCGGGGTATTTTGGGTACATCCTGATTCTGGCAATGCCGAGAAAATTTTTGCCGTCAACGTACAGGGCGAGATACTGAATCGCTATCACCCGCAAGGCGAGAGCAGTATTGACTGGGAAGATATCGCCAGCGCTGCAGGTGAAAACGGCGATGCCCATTTAAGCCTTTTGTGAACTGGAGGAACCGGGGGTTACCGGAGACGGCGGCACCACAGAAGTGACGGATGTGACGGATGTGACGGCCCATGCTATTGAATGCACATCAAGTACTGGTCAAAGCAGTCGATGCTGCTTATGACAAAACCAACTTCAAGACGGAAGCGGAGCGCGTGGCGTTTCTGTTCGAGCTGTACCAGAAATACACCAGCCTTTTGCCAGCAGACAAGCCGAAGAAAAAGGGTCGTGACCATGCATTATAATCTCTAGTGCCTATCAGGCTAAGGGGGACGGATTTATTTCAAATACGGGTCACGGTTCGTTGTCATCAGCAGCAAAGATCACCGGAATATCTCGGGCGCCGTGGAGCACGCGGATGATTGTGACGTCGTCCAGCTCCGCAGCAAAAATGATCGCGTAGTTGCCATGGGCGCAGGATTGGATGTCGCTGCCCAGTTCATGGCTTTGGCCTAAACCGCGTACTTGGCCTCAAGGCGGGCGAACACCTCATCGGCAGGCCTACCAATACCACGTGCGCGGCCAGCAGCGATTCCCGCTCGCAGGGCTTCGAGCTCGAGTTGCTTACGCTGCTCGCGCTCTTCAAGCAGCCGAAGGCCGGCGCGTACGACCTCACTGGCATCCGTGTTCCAGGCGGCCGCACTGCAGGCAGGCATCGAACGCCCGGTGGACATGGTTGGGCAGGCATTTCCCCTGGGCATCCAATCGCTCAATCAGGGCGCGGTAGTGCTTCTCTGCGAGTTGGTAAAGTAGTGTTTGCTCGGGTCGATGGCGTTCGTAGGTGACGTAAACGTTTCCCAATGAGCAGCGGAAACTGAGCCCGGCGTCACTGGAACAGGCTGATTTGTTTCTCGGTCAGTGCGGCAAATGAGCTGCCGACGAAGCCCAGGATGCCATCGGCCACCGGCGCCAGCTGCCGCTCCACATAGTGTTGGTAGTCCAAGGGCGCCAGCGGTTTTGCCGCAGGTTCCGCGCCACCGGTGGTAATCACATACTCCACCCAACTGCCGCGTGCAGGTACCGGCAAGCCGCGCTCTGCGCACAAACGCGCCGCCTGCACATGTGGCGGAACATTGCGTTGGTAATCGGTGAGTTTGCGGCGCAGGCGCTTGCGGTAGATCAGTTGCTGGTCTTCCTCCCCAGCCAGCACACGGGCCGTCAGTTGTGTCACATAATCGGTGTAGTCTTCCTGCATAAAAATACGCCGGTAGAGTTCTTCCTGAAACGCCCGCGCCAGGCGCGTCCAGTCGGTGCGTACACTCTCCAGACCCTTGAACACCAGCTCGTCGCCGTTTTTCCCCGCCACCACACCGGCATAACGTTTCTTGCTGCCCTTGTCGGAGCCGCGCACGGTGGGCATCAAGAAACGCTTGAAATGGGTTTCGAACTGCAGCTCCAGTATGCTCTCCAGATTGAACTCTTGGCGGATTACCTCGCCCCACCAGATGTTGAGGTCCCGCTCCAGTTGCCGCCCTGCCGCCATGGCCTGCTCATCCGTGCGCGCCTCCCGAATCCACACGAACACGGAGTCCGTGTCCCCGTAGATAACCCGGTGGCCCGCCGCCTCGATATGGTCGCGGGTACGGGTCAGGATCTCATGTCCACGGCGGGTGATGGACGTGGCGAGACGGGCGTCGAAAAAACGGCATCCGGGTGTACCAAGTACACCATAGAAGCTGTTCATGATGATCTTGATGGCCTGGGACAGGGGCGCATCGCCGCTGGCCTTGGCCGCATCCCGCTGCTGCCAGAGTTGCTGGATGAGAGCCGGCAGCATGTGTCCTTCGCGGGCGAAACAGCCATTTGAAAAGCCTGCCACCGTCTGCGGCGGCGACAACTGACCCGATACGCCCAGAGCCAGGCCCAGCGGATCGATGCAGAAGGTGCGAATAATACTCGGGTACAGACTCTTGAAATCCAGCAACAGCACATGTTCGTAAATACCGGGCATGGAATCGAGCACAAACCCACCGGGACTGGCCGTGTGATCGCTGCTCGCATTGGGCGCCACGTAGCCTGCACGATGCAATCGGGGCAGGTACAGGTTGTCGAAGGACGCCACCGAACCGCCCATGCGATCCAGGCTGAGACCGGTCATCGCGCTGCGTGCCACCGCAAATTCCAGCATAGCCGTGGCCTCAAAGATATCCGATACCAGTTCGCAGTCCTTGAGGTTGTATTGCGCGAGGCTGGTTTTGTCCTCTTGAAACTGGCGGGTAATCTCTGCGCCGCGATCACTCCCGAGCAGCAGTTTGCCATCTCCCAATAACTGGCGCGCGACCGTCTCCAGAGAGAAACTTTCAAAGCGGTAGAACGCCGCCCGCAACAACTCGATACCATCGAGTATCACCCGCCCCGGGAATTGGACGCTGAAGCGTTCACCATCCTCATCCTGCTCACGCCAGTGGCCGGGTCGGCGCTCCCTGCCAAGCAGCAAGCGCCGTCCGAGATGGTCTGCCACGCGCTGCAGATACCGTGTGTCAAAGTTCACCACGTTCCAGCCGATCAGCACATCGGGATCGTAGTCGGCAATCCAGTCCAGAAAGGCCTGCAACACCTCCTCCTGAGTGGCGCAGGACATCACGAATGCCTGTTGCGCTCCTTGCCCCAACATAAAAACCCGACGCACCTCGCCCGCAGCAGATTTGCCGTGCACCGCGATAGAGTAAAGCTGCAGACCCTCCATCGCTGTCTCAATATCAAAAGACACGACTTTCAGGGAGGGCCGGTACTGGCTGGCCTGAACGACGGGATTTTCCAATAGCAGATACTGGCCGCGGCGCTGTGGCTTGCCATACAGGCGCGCTGCGCCCATCACAAAGCGTTCCATTAAATAGCGATCGGCAGGATTGATATCCGCTTCCAGCGGATCCAAACCAAGTGCGCGCAGCTCATCGGCAGCGCGGCGCGCCTGGCGATACTGCTTGAAATAAAGCCCCACCACCGGCGCCATCGAGAAACTGCGCAGCTGCAGCGGCTTGATCTGTAGGCCGGGCACAGCGGCCAGCACTGCCCGCGCCTGCTGCAGCTCACTCTCCAGCAGGAAAAATACGCTCTGCTCCCGCCGTACCAGCACGCACAGCGGCCCCCGTGCAGTACTGAACCAGAATTCAAGCTCAACCCCGTCCAGCGTATCGCGCCAGTTGCGCGTCAGGAGAAATCCCTCAAAAGTCTGTGCAGTCAAACTCCACCTTCAGATTCAGCGCCAAGGGGCTGGGCTTGCGCCTCGCGCTGGCTTAAGCTAGCTACTGACACACCAGTACGCAAGAGCGCCAGAGACATCCGGTCGCTCCTCGCCAAGCAATCATCAGGAAGATAGTCCAATGGATAAGCCCGTTATCAAACAGGACCCGCTATACCAGTTGCTGCGCACCGAGGACATCAAGGGATTCAATGAACAGCGCGACCGCCTGGACAGCAGCGAACTGAAAAACGGTGACTACCGCGGGCGCGACCTGCGCAACATGAACGCCGCAGGGCTGGACTTCAGCAACTCCTACTTTCGCAATGCCGATCTCAGCGGCATTGATTTTCGTAACACCAATCTGGAGGGCGCCAGCCTGCTCGATGCCAAACTGTCCGGAACGTACTTTCCCGCTGCGTTGGGCGCCCAGGAGATACGCCTGTCGCTGGATACCGGAACTCGCTTGCGCTATAGCAGGGACTGAATCATTAGCCCTGTGACAACAAATCGCGCAGGTCGATGATCGCGGCGTTGGCGCGACTGATGAAAGACGCCATCACCAGAGAGTGATTGGCCAGCGGACCGAAACCACTGCCGTTGAGAATCATTGGGCTCCACAGTGCCTCCTGCGTACCTTCCAGCTCGCGAATAATCTGCCGGAGACTGACCTGGGCGTTCTTTTGACGCAGGACGTCAGCAAAATCCACTTCCACCGCCTTGAGAAAATGGATCAGCGCCCATGACGTACCGCGCGCTTCAAAAAACACATCATCAATCTCGTTCCAGGGCGTGCGCACTATCTGCTCCGTCGGCATATCGGTCGACTGCGTCGCTGCCACATCCCCGGCCAGATCCGTATTGACCCGCACCCTTCCCACGCTCGCGCTAAGGCGTTGCGACAGGCTGCCGAGGCGGCTATTTACCGTGCCTAACCAGTACCGCAGATTATCGGAGCGGGCATAAAACTGAGCGCCGGACACCTCCTCATCGGACAGTCGATGGAAGTACCTGCGGGCATATTTAAGCCCACTGCGGTACTCCGATTCCGACGAGGGCAGTATCCAGCTGTCAGAATTGAAATTGAAGCGCGGCTCCATTTCCACCAGATCCACATCCTCCCTCGACTGTGACTGCGAGCGACTGAACACCTCGCGCATGGCGCGCGACAGATCGCGCACCTGAATCAGGACGCCGTACTCCCAGTTCGGCATATTGTCCAGCCACACGCCCGGGGGAAACATGTCGTTGTGCAGATACCCGCCGGGTTTATCCAGCAGTGTCTCCATCACCCCGATGAGGGCGCCCGTAGTGACCGAGCCGGTGACCACCGTGCCGCCCTCCTTCGCGGCCAGCGCCTGCGCCCGCTCCTGCACATCAAAGAGTGCGGGGGTGATACTCCAGTACATACCCAGCACAATAGCGCCCAGCAAATACAGGCCGAGCACGACCGCCAATATCTTGCGTGTGCCACCTTGGGGCAAAAATTTGGCCAAGGTATCGCGCCAATGCGTCGCAGTGAGAGTGTCTTCGTTCATGGGTTTACTCGGTAGTGGGGTGGTGGTGTTTATGATCCTGCGCGTCCGGTGCAGCACCGCCGCTGCGCACTTCGGCCGCTGTGCAGGCCTCTGCCCCGGAAGCCAGCTGCAGGCACAGCCGCACGTCATCGCCCGGTGCGGGCATATACTTCAGCCCCAGCAGCATCAAATGGGTGCCGCCGGGAGCGAGTTGTACCCGCTCGCCAGGCGCCACCGCCAGGCCCTGCAACGGCTCCATGCGGATGAGTCCGTCAACCTTGCGGGTCGTATGCAACTCCACTTTGTCCGCCACATTGGAGCTTGCGCCCACGATGGCTACCGCAATCTCACCGCGGTTGATCAGAGTGAGGTACGCCGCGGTAGTGGGCTGGAAGGGCGGCAGGGCCCTGACCCAGACATTTTCAAACTCGAGGCTGGTGTCTTGTGCTGCCAAAGCCGTCAGCGACGCAAGACCAGCCACCAATGCAACCACCCATACTCTGATCACTTGCGGACTCCACTGTGGAAACTATCGCGTTATGCTAGCGTCTCATCAGTGTACCACTCCCAGCGACCGTGTTCCCGTTACTCTGGGCTTGTTGTGTAAAGTCTTGGTACAATTTGGCCCCAAAAACACCGCCGACGATGGCGCTGTTCCCCTCCAGGAGTTCTTATGCGTGCAATGCTCGCGAGCTTGCTACTACTCATTAGTGGCGTCTGTTTCGCCCAGGCCTTCGGCGGCACCGCCGACCGCAGCCTGATTGGCACGACCTCGGCCCCGACTTTTCTTCCGGTCGAGCAAGCCTACCAGCTAAGCGTTGAAATACTTGATGCGCGCAATGTGCGCCTGAACTGGCAGATCGCCCCAACCTACTATTTATACCGACACCGTTTCGCGTTTACTCTGGAAGATGAACAAGGTGTCATTCAGCTGGGCGCCGACATGCCAGCGGGCCTCAGCCACAGTGACGACTACTTTGGCGAGGTAGAGGTTTATTACAACAGCGCCGCAGTCACCCTGACACTGCAGCGCGACACCCGACGGGCCACGTTGTCAGCCACTTCCCAAGGCTGCGCTGATGCGGGGCTGTGCTACCCGCCCAATAAACAGCGCTTTGACCTGGATTTCAGCGCCGGCACTGTGACCCCGGTCACGTCACCTGAACAACAGACGGCAAGCCAACCAGCACCCACGCCAGAGACACGCGCTACCGGCTCACTGCTGTACATGCTGGTGCTGGCCTTTATGGGCGGTGCCATTTTGAACCTGATGCCCTGCGTCTTTCCCATTCTGTCGCTAAAGGTGCTGAGCTTTGCGCGCAGCACAGATCACGACCGACACCTGCACAGCTGGGTCTATGCGGCCGGCGTTATTGCCAGTTTCGTCTTGGTCGCGGCATTGCTCATCGCCCTGCAACAGGCGGGCAGCGCGGTAGGCTGGGGTTTTCAGTTGCAGTCCCCGGGCTTCGTCATCGCCCTGGCCTACCTGTTCATCGCCATGGGCTTGTCCCTGTCGGGCCTCGTCGAAATGGGGAGCAACATCATGAATACCGGCAACGGACTGGCGAATCGGGGCGGACTCAGCGGCAGTTTCTTCACGGGTGTATTGGCAGTGGTTGTCGCCAGCCCCTGTACCGCCCCCTTTATGGGCACGGCGCTGGGCTTCGCCGCCAGCCAGCCGCCCCATATCGGCCTGTTGGTATTTGCCGCGCTAGGCGCCGGAATGGCGGCGCCACTGTTGTTGTTCAGCTACAGCGGCGCCGCCCGCGCCCTGATGCCCAAGCCCGGCGCCTGGATGGAGACCCTCAAGCAACTACTGGCGTTCCCGCTGTATGGCACTGCCATTTGGCTGCTGTGGGTAGCCGGACGACAAACCGGCGTGAACACCATGACCGCCGCACTGAGCGGCGCACTGCTGCTGGCGCTGGGACTATGGCTGTGGCATCACCACTGGTGGCGCAAAGTGCTAGCCGTGGCTTGCCTGGTTGGTGCCATTAGCCTGGGCTCCCTGCGCGGACTGGATGTCGACGGTGATGGCGCCGCGGCACTCGCGCCGGGCAAAGTTGTCTGGTCAGAGCAGGAAGTGGCCGCGCTGCGCAGTACCGGCCAGCCGGTATTTGTGGATGTCACCGCCGACTGGTGCATCACCTGCATCGCCAATGAGACTGCGGTATTGCGGACGGACGACATGATCCAGGCCTTTGCCGACCACAATGTGGTGTATATGGTAGCCGACTGGACCAATCAGGACGCCGACATCGCCGCTCTGCTGCAAAAACACGGCCGAAACGGCATCCCCCTGTACCTGATGTACCCTGCTGACGCCTCGGTAGCACCGCTGATATTGCCGCAGCTGTTGACCAAACAGGCCGTACTGGAGGCGTTGCGGGCAGTTTCCAGCAAGAACTCGGCTGTTGCCTCCGGTATTAAGGGTAATGGCAGCTTTTAGGCTAACTTGTGGCTCTTTGATACCGATCGTAGGTGCTTTTGCAGCGCAGCGGTCAGGAAGCGCTAAAACTGTCTAACTTCTGCAATTGCGCGCCGATAAGCTGCCAAAATTGGAAGACTGATCAAAATCCTAGACAGTTCCGACAAATTGCGCCAAAATTCGCGCACATCGCGTTCGAACGGGGAGGGCCACCCAAATGGCGACTATTCTTGTACTACATGGCCCCAACCTGAACCTGCTCGGCGAGCGCGAACCTGACATCTACGGCCGCACCACTCTGGCCGACATCAACGGGCGCCTCGAACAGCTGGCACGGGAGCGCGACCACCACCTGCTCCACATGCAGAGCAATGCCGAGTACGAACTGGTCGAACGGGTCCAGGCGGCGCGCCGTGAGGGCGTTAATTTTATCCTGATCAACCCCGCGGCTTTTACCCACACCAGCGTGGCATTGCGCGACGCACTGGCAGCAGTCGCTATTCCATTCATCGAAATTCACCTGTCCAATACCCACGCCAGGGAAGATTTTCGCCACCACTCCTACTTTTCGGATATCGCACTGGGCGTCATCTGCGGACTGGGGGCGCACGGCTATGAATTAGGTCTGCAGGCCGCATTGAACCTGTTGGAACAACCATAAATATCACTGACGAGGCCGCACCATGGACATTCGTAAAGTAAAAAAACTGATCGAATTGCTGGAAGAGTCCAACATTGACGAGATTGAAATCAAAGAGGGCGAAGAGTCGGTGCGCATCAGCCGCAATGGTGCCCAGGCCGCTCGCATGGCGCCCCTTTACGCGGCGCCCGCCGCCGCAGCGGCGCCACCAGTTGTGCCTGCAGTGCCTGCCGCCCCTGCGGCGGCGGTTGCCAGCACCGGCCATATACTGCATTCGCCCATGGTGGGCACATTTTATCGCTCGCCATCGCCCACTACTGCCTCCTTTGTCGAAGTGGGTCACACGGTCAAGGTCGGTGACATCATCTGCATTGTTGAGGCGATGAAAATGATGAACCAGATAGAAGCCGATAAGGCGGGCACCATAGCGGCAATCCTGGTTGAAAACGGGCAAGCGATCGAGTTCGATCAACCCCTGTTCTCCATCGTGTAAGCGCGATCCCGCCGGCGACCAGCAGAGGAATACAGCATGCCCATATTGGAAAAGGTACTCATTGCAAATCGCGGTGAGATCGCACTGCGCGTGCTGCGGGCCTGCAAGGAGTTGGATATTCCCACGGTCGCGGTGCATTCCAAGGCAGACCGAGAACTCAAGCACGTATTGCTGGCCGACGAAGCGGTCTGTATCGGCCCGGCCGCGTCCGCCGATAGCTACCTCAACGTACCCGCCATTATCAGTGCGGCGGAAGTCACGCGCGCGACTGCGATCCACCCTGGCTATGGTTTTCTGGCCGAAAATGCCAATTTCGCGGACCAGGTGGAAAAGAGCGGGTTTATCTTCATCGGCCCCACCGCAGACACGATCCGCCTCATGGGGGACAAGGTGTCGGCGATCCAGGCCATGAAACTGGCCGGGGTTCCCACGGTGCCCGGCTCTGACGGGCCACTCACCGACGACACCGAGCAGACCCTTGAAGTCGCCCGGCGCATCGGCTATCCGGTTATCGTCAAAGCGGCCGCCGGCGGAGGTGGTCGCGGCATGCGTGTCGTGCACAACGAAGCGGCATTGCTCAGCTCGGTGCAAGTCACACAGGCCGAAGCCGCCGCCGCTTTCGGGTCGGATGTTGTCTATCTGGAAAAATTTTTGCAAAAACCGCGACACGTGGAGATCCAGGTACTGGCCGACGGCCAGGGCAACGCCATCCACCTGGGCGACCGCGACTGCTCCTTGCAACGACGCCACCAGAAAGTCATTGAAGAAGCACCTGCACCGGGCATCCCTCAGGAGGCGCGTGACGCTGTGGCGGATGCCTGCGTCAAGGCCTGTATCGATCTTGGCTACCGCGGCGCCGGCACCTTTGAATTCCTGTATGAAGACGGCGGCTTCTACTTTATCGAAATGAACACCCGCATACAGGTGGAACATCCCGTGACCGAGATGATTACCGGCATCGATATCGTTAAGGAACAACTGCTGATCGCCAGCGGCCGACCCCTGTCGTTCCGGCAGAACGAGGTCCGGTTTCGCGGCCACGCTTTTGAGTGCCGCATTAACGCCGAGGACCCCAAGACATTCCTGCCCTGCCCCGGCAAAGTAACGACCTTCCACGCACCCGGAGGACTGGGCGTGCGCGTGGACTCCCACCTCTATGACGGCTACACCGTACCGCCCTACTACGACTCCCTGATCGCCAAGATCATTTCCTATGGTGAGACGCGGCCACTCGCACTGGCAAGAATGCGCCAGGCACTGGACGAACTGGTGGTGGAGGGTATTCGCACCAACACCCCACTGCACCGGGATTTAGTGCGCGACGCAGCATTCAAAGCCGGTGGTGTAAGCATTCACTACCTTGAGAGCCGTCTGGAAGAGTAGTCTCTTGCTCTACTTACCACGACCCCCACGACCTCCACGATGACCTGGCTGCAACTACGTCTGGATGCCCGCCGCGGCGACGTCGCGACACTGGAGGAAGTATTGCTCGCCACCGGTGCCGTCGCGGTCACCTTGGAAGATAACGCCGATCAACCGCTGCTGGAGCCGGGGGTGGGCGAGACCCCCCTGTGGGACCAGATACGCATCACTGGTCTCTACCTCGCGGACACGGACATGCACGATGTACTGCGCGCGATACCCGAGCATCTACTGCAACATGCCAGGCATCGGGTGGAAATTCTGGAAGACAAGGACTGGGAACGAGAATGGATGCAGCACTACCAGCCGATGCAGTTTGGACAGCGCCTCTGGGTGTGCCCGAGTTGGCTGGAACCGCCCGAGCCGCACGCGGTGAATCTGTTGCTGGATCCCGGCCTGGCCTTTGGCACGGGAACTCACCCGACTACCGCACTGTGTCTCGAGCAACTCGACGGCATGTCATTGGCGGGCCATACCATAGTGGACTACGGTTGTGGCTCGGGCATTCTCGCGGTAGCTGCACTGAAATTGGGCGCCGCCCTGGCGTTGGGGGTGGACAACGATCCCCAGGCTCTGGCCGCCAGTCGCGACAATGCCGCGCGCAATAATATTGCACCGGAAACATTTCCCGTGGTGTTTCCGCACGGCGTGGATCAGCGTGCGTGGGAACAGCGGGCCGAGGTCGTAATCGCCAACATCCTCGCTGGGCCGCTCATCGAGCTGTCCGATACGCTGCTGCGTTTTCTAAAACCCGGCGGCACTGTGCTGCTGTCCGGCCTGTTGCACAATCAGGCCGAGGCGGTGTGCGCACACTACGGCGAGCGACTGCCACTGCGCGTCGTTGGCGAACGTGATGGCTGGATCTGCTTGCGTGGCCAGCTCTCCAGCCGCTGACCCGGAACGGCAACGGACCAAAAAGCGCTGCTTTTTTGCACAGATTTTCTTTCCCGTGTTACCCCTACCGAGTATCATGGCGCCTCTTTTTTAACGCCTGTTTTCAAACATCAAATCATGCTGCAAATCGGTCCTTACACATTGCCCAATCGCGTCGCTCTGGCACCCATGGCCGGGATTACCGATTTGCCTTTTCGACGTCTGTGCTCCGAGTTCGGTGCGGGGCTGGTAGTGTCGGAGATGATCAGTTGCAATCCGCGCCTGCGCGACTCGCTCAAGACGCAATGGCGCAGCCGGCACGACCTGGAGATTGCACCGCGCTCGGTACAAATCGCCGGTAGCGAGCCCCTGGAAATGGCGGCGGCGGCCCGCTACAACGTGGCGCGCGGCGCCCAGATCATCGATATCAATATGGGCTGCCCGGCCAAAAAAGTGTGCCGCAAAGCGGCAGGCTCCGCATTGCTGGCCGATGAAACACTGGTGCAGGCCATTTTATTGGCTGTCGTTGCGGCAGTAGATGTGCCGGTGACGCTAAAAATTCGCACGGGTAGTGCGCCCGGTACGCGCAACGGCGTCACCATTGCCCGCATCGCCGAAGATGCCGGTGTTGCAGCATTGGCCGTGCACGGCCGCACCCGCGCCTGCGCCTTCACCGGGCGCGCAGAATACGACACCATCGCCGCGATTGTCGCCGCGACCGACATTCCGGTGTATGCCAATGGTGACATCGACTCCCCGCAGATGGCCGCCCACGTGATTGCCCATACAGGTGCTGCCGGCGTCATGATTGGCCGGGCAGCGCAGGGCCAACCCTGGCTGTGCGGGCAGATCGCAGCACATCTGGAATCCGGATTGACACCCGCTGCGCCGTCCGCTGCTCGGCAGTTAGATATTCTCCTGCGCCATGTCACACAACTGCACGCGTTTTACGGCGACTTCATGGGCGTGCGTATTGCCCGTAAGCACGTTGGCTGGTACCTGGGCGCGGGTCCCGCCGTCGTTGAACAGCGCACACTGTTCAATCGACTTGCACATCCCGCAGAACAGCTACACTACATACAACAACTCTCCGGACTCGAATTCTATAAGGAACTTGCAGCATGAGCAGGGCTGAACCTCTCCACCCCACGACGGCAGGCGCACTGACCGCTGCCAACGACGCTACCCTCGAGTCTGTGCCAGCCAGTCATCTGCGCGACTCTGTCACCACCGCAGTACGCCGGTATCTGGATGAATTGGATGGCCAG
>JANNXP010000197.1:0-2006 GCA_031409615.1 Haliea sp.
GCCTATGCCACCAGCGGCACCCGCCCGATACTGCGGTTTTTCGGTGGCTGGGACTATCCTGACACACTGTGTGAGTCGGGCGACATGGTCGCGCAGGGCTATGCCGGCGGCGTACCCATGGGTGGCGATCTACCTCCCGCCAGTGCGCCCGATCGCGCACCGCGCTTCCTGATTTCTGCCAGCCAGGACAATGGCACTGAGGAGTACCCCGGCAGTCCGCTGCAACGCATCCAGCTGATCAAAGGCTGGTATGACAATGGTGAATTACACGAGCAGGTGCTGGATGTGGCCGGCGGTGACAATGATGCGCGCGTGGACATCAATACCTGCGAGCCTTCGGGCGGCGGCCACAGCCAGTTGTGTAGCGTGTGGCAGGACAACAACTTCAACCCCAACGCCCCGGCCTTCTACTATACCCGCGTGTTGGAGAACCCCAGCTGCCGCTGGAGCCAGCGCATCTGCGCCGCTGCCGGTGTGCGCTGTGACAATCCTCAGAGTATTCCGACGGGGATGGAAAACTGCTGCGCGCCCGAGCACCAGAACGTTATTCAGGAACGCGCCTGGAGCTCCCCCATCTGGTACACGCCACCGGCATGATGTACTGTCCGATGAAGGACCAGCATCCGATTCACGCAACCACCGGGCTAAAACCCAAGGAGAACACTGATGACCCCAAGCCAACTTGCCCGCGCCGCGGCGCTGCTACTGGCACTGCCGCTGGCCGGCGCCTTCGCTCAACCCGACTCTGACACCAACGTGGTAGAGGAGAGCGTGACGTATGAAAACGGTGCGGTTCAAGTCTGCGGCGAAGGTGACGGTCTTGAACCCTGCCGCGACGCCAACGGGCAAACCTATGCGGAAGAAGCCAAGGGACCCAGCATGGCCAGCGAATCCGATGATGAAGTGGCCGCAGAAGCCGCGCGCGTGCGCGCCGAATCACCGGCACAGTTAAACAAAACGATCGGTGAAATGGAGCAGGGCTATAATCCCGATGTCCGCGCAACCGAGGGGCTCCCCGACTTACCATGATTGGAGACATTGCCTGCCGCAGCTGTGACCTGCTAGTCCATGTCGGTACTCTGCGCCACGGTGAAAGCGCGTCCTGCCCGCGCTGCGGTTGTTTTCTCACGCGCTATCGCAATGATGCCTATCACCGGATACTGGCCTTCGCCAGCGCCGGCCTGATCTTTCTCGTATTGGCCAACAGCTATTCGTTTCTATCATTCTCCAGCAGTGGCCTGGAAAGTGTGATCACGCTGCGCGAGACCCCCGGTGCGCTGTGGGCCAATGGCATGCCCGGGGTGGCCATGCTGGTCGCCGCCTTCATTATCATCATTCCTGCGGTGGTACTGGTGCTGATGATGGCGCTGAGCGTCCCCCTCAACCAGGACCTGTATCATCCCTGGCTTACGCCCATCGCCAAAAGCGTATTTCTTGCGCAGAACTGGTCCATGGTCGAGGTTTTCATTATCGGCGTCATTGTGGCATTGGTGAAAATCGCCGCAATGGCCACCGTGGTGGTGGGCGCCTCCTTCTGGGCGTATGCCGCCTTCGCCATTTGTTTTACCGCTGCCGTGGCCAATCTCGATCGCTACCAATGCTGGAAACGCATTGAAGAATTGGGGGCAGGATGACAGCGCTCACCACAGCCGCCAACAGCGGCCTGGCCGCCTGCCATGTGTGTTACAAACTGGCGCCCACAGACGTGCATCAGTGTCCCCGCTGCGCCTCGACGATGCACCCGCGCAAGAACGACAGCATACAACGCACCCTGGCACTGTTGGTGACCGCCTGCCTGCTCTATATCCCGGCCAATATGTACCCGATCATGTATACCGATCAACTCGGCAGCACCGAGGCCAGTACCATTATGGGTGGTGTGATCCTGCTGATTGAATTGGGCTCGCTGCCGGTGGCGATCGTCATCTTTCTATTCAGCGTAATCGTGCCTTCGGGTAAACTCATGGCGATGTTTTACCTGGTATGGACAGTGGAGCGACACTCGC
>JANNXP010000198.1:0-1878 GCA_031409615.1 Haliea sp.
CATGAACACCGATCACACGCTGGAAGAGGTCGGCCAGCAGTTCTCGGTGACGCGGGAGAGGATCCGGCAGATCGAGGCGAAAGCGCTGCGGAAGTTGAAGCATCCAAGCAGAAGCAGGAAGTTGCGGAGTTTCTTGGATCAATAGTGAGATAGGATTATGCCAAAAGTCGAACGAACCTCGAAGAAAGTGGCTTCAGCGGCATCGCGCGTTTTGAAGGAGCCAAAGAACGCTACCGCGACGTCCAAAAGCCTTGCTGGGTCCGCCCTAACTCAAAACCCAAGCATGGCAAGCGCGCGTTCAAGGCAGGTAATCAGTGAGGTTTCAAGCGAACACAGCGAGGCGCTGAAACGTCTCGTAAATCGTTGAGGCATTACCGCGTCAATCTTGCCGATGTCCTTGCTGCACACGACCAAGCGCTTACTCTTGGCGGGCGGGCAGGAATCGTCAGCCTTGCATCAATTCAATCGGCAATCGGTCGTCCATATTCGGGCTACTACCGGGCTATTCACTTCAAGGCGGCAGCACTCTTGCATGCGCTGATCCAGAACCACGGATTTGTCGATGGGAACAAGCGTTCAGCACTGATCGTCACTCTCCTCATGATTGAACGCAGTGGCTATCGGCTGCATCTGACGGACAGCGAACGCATAGACGACACTGTAGTTGCAGTAGCAGACGGCAAGATGAGCTTTGAAACCTTGACCGATTGGTTCAATCAGCGGCTTTCAATAGCGTGACTCGCACGGGGTGTTCACACCTCCACCCACTCCACCACTGTCCCCGCCCCCGCCCCCGCCCCCGGCACCGGCACCGCGTCGCCTCCGGCCCGCATCCCGTCCAGATGAAACGGAACAACCTCCACCAGTGCGGCCTTGACCTTTGCCACGCTCGCCCCTGCTGCCACGCAGCCCGGCAAATCTGGCACATAGCCGGAATAGCCGGACCCCGCCTTTTCAATCACCACCGCGTAGCGCATCCTCACTCTAACTTCTCCGCAATCCACATCTTGATCAGCGACTGTCGCGTCACGCCAAGGTGTGCTGCCCGCTTGTCCAGCCCCTGCACCATCCACATCGGAAAATCGACATTCACGCGTTTGGCTTCATTGTTCAGGGGGCGGGCGCTGGACCAGTCGATCATGTCGCTGATATCCTCGCCCGCGTCGAAAGCCGCGTCGAATTCTTCTGCTGTCATTGTCCGTCCAGCCATTTTTGCACCTCATCCTTTCTTGATCGCCGCACCGAGATGATGCGGATAGTCCCAGCCCGCAGGGTCCAAACCGCCGTCCAGTGACGCTTGTCGATCAGACCTATGGCCAAGCGGCGCGGTTCACCAGACGACATTGCCGCAAGGTCAAGGGCACGGTTATCTGCCCAAATCTCCTGCGCCTCCACAAAGTCGATACCGTGTTTCTCTGTGTTGGCCGCACTTTTGTCAGGATCAAATTCAAACTCCATATCGCAAAATAGTATAGAAAAAGCATCTTTTCAATCCTATCTGACTACATTTCACATTGAATGCCCCATCTTGACTCTCCGTACGCAATCACGTACATAACCCTCATGAAAACCCTCTCCTCCACAGAACTGCGCGCCAATCTTTCCGCTGTCATGGACCGCGTGAATGATGATCATGAACCCGTCATCGTCCACCGCGCCAAGGGCAAGCCCGTGGTTATGGTCAGCTTGGACGACTGGGCCAGCATGGATGAGACGACGTATCTGTTGTCAAATCCGGCCAACAAGGCGGCGCTCATGCGATCCATTGCTGAGGGCCGAGACGGTGTGGTCGTCATTAAGACGATAGAGGAACTCAGGGCTTATGAAGCCGAATGAGGCTTGAATTCCATGGTTCTGGCTGGTCGCACTACCAATTCT
>JANNXP010000199.1:0-2647 GCA_031409615.1 Haliea sp.
GACTAGGCTGGCTTCGACGATCACGCCGGCGCTGGAGCAGGTCCAGAAGAGCCGCCCGTTGCGGGCCACGGTGAGGTCGGTCGGTTCGGGATCGCCCGCATCCACCAGCATGAGCGCGCCGCTGGCGAAGTCATAGCGCCACACCTTGTTCTCGCCGCCGTTCATGCCGCTGACGCCGGGCGTGGGCACCTCGGTGAAGAACAGGCTGCGGTCCTGGTGGTCGAGCGCGATGCCAACGGGCTTGTTCAAGCCGCTCAGGAGCACGGTCGTTGTGCCCGCCTCGTCCTGCTTGAGAATCACGCCGGCGGATTTGCACGTCCAGTAGAGGTCGCCGTCGCGCGCCACCGCGATGTCCGTCGGCTCCGGCTCGCCGAGATGCAGGGTGAGCGTCGCGTCGCCGTCCGAGACGAACACGCCGTTGCTGCCGCCGTTCATGCCGTTGACGCCGGGCGTGGGCACCTGGGTGAAGAACACATTGTCGTCGCGATCCACCGCGATGCCGGTGGGCTTGGCGAGTCCGCTCAAAAACACTTCCGCCTCGCCATGCCGGGACTGTTCGAGGATCACGCCGGCCGATTTGCAGGTCCAATAGAGTTCGCCATGTTTGCCCAGGGCGAGGTTCACCGGCTCCGGCTCGCCCATGTGGATCGGCGTGACGCGGCCATTGTGCAGATCGAGGCGGAGCACGCCGTTGGAGCCGCCGTTCATGCCGTTGACGCCGGGCGTGGGCACCTCGGTGAAGTAGAGCGTATTGCCGCCCTGCGCGACGATGCCGGTGGGCCGGTGCAGCCCGCGCGCGACGACGCGGGTGGAGTATTCCTGGGCGGAGAGCGCACCGGACGACAGCAGCCCGGCGGCGAGGAGGAGGAGGATTTGATTTCGGATGTTCATGCGGATTGGTTTAATGATGGTTGTGTTGCGTCGTTCATCGTTTTGTCCGGAGCCGGACGAAACGCGCGACGGTAAGCAGAACCACGGCGCGGAGGTCTATTCCCCGGCGAACGCGCCGGGAATAAAATCGCCGCCCGTGTCTCTGAACAGTGTGGCCGATGTGGAATTCGAGCGGTTAGTCGAGGCGCATTACGCGTCGCTCTACCGCTTTGGCCTGAGCTTGAGCCGCTCCGAACCCGAAGCCTGCGATCTGGTGCAACAGACCTTCCTCCTCTGGGCCGCCAAGGGCCATCAACTGCGCGACCCGGCCAAGGCCCGCTCCTGGCTGCTCACCACGCTGCACCGCGAATTCCTCCGCGCGCGCCGGCACGCGACGCGCTTCCCGCACCACGAGATGAGCGAGGTCGCCGATGAACTGCCCGCCATCGCGCCGACGATGGTGAACGATCTCGACGGCGACACCGTGATGCGCGCGCTGCTGGAGGTGGACGAGATTTTCCGCGTCCCCTTGAGCCTCTTTTATCTCGAAGACATGCCCTACAAGGAAATCGCCGCGTTCCTGGACGTGCCGACGGGCACGGTCATGTCGCGCCTGGCGCGCGGCAAGGCGCAGTTGCGCGAACGGCTGGCCATCGCGCCGCCACCCCTGAACGAACCGGCGCGGAACCGCGCCCCCACCCCGGAGAACTGTCATGGATAACAAGCAAGCCCGTTTCATTTTACAGTCGCACCCATCGATCGTGGGCGCTGCCGCCGACCCGCAGATGACGGACGCCCTGCGCGAGGCCGCGCGCGATCCCGAACTCGCCGCGTGGCTCGAAAGTGAGCGCGCGCTCGACGAAACGGTGCGCGCCCGGCTGCGCGACGTGCCGCCGCCGCAAGGCTTGAAGGCCCGAGTGCTGTCCGCACCTCCTGCAACCGTGCCTGTGCCGGTGGCGCGGTGGCGAATCCCGCTGGCGTGGGCGGCGACGCTGGCATTGCTGGCCGCCGTGGCCGCGTTGTGGCTGTGGCCGCGCGGATCGGCGGCGGAGTTCGCCGCGTTTCGCAGCGAGATGGTGGAGGTTGCCGCCGGCCCGATCCGGTTCGACTTCGCCAGCGGCGATGCGCGCGAACTGGAACGCTGGCTCAACGAACGTGAAGGCGCCGGCAAGGCCAAACTGCCGGCGGGAGTGAAGTCGCTGCCCGGCCTGGGCTGCCGTGAATTGAAATGGCGGGGCCGTCCCGTGGCGCTGCTGTGCTTCCGCGCCGGGGACGGACGGGCGCTGCATGTCTTCGCCGTCGCGCGCGGCGCGCTGGGCGATGCGCCGGAGGAAGGCCGGGCGCGTTTCGTGGCGTCCGACGGGATGCAAACCGCCGCGTGGCGTCAGGGCGAAATGGTTTATGTCGCGGCGCTGCGCGGCGGCGAAACGGAGTTGCGCCAGCACCTCGGCATGAGTTCTCTTTGAGACGTGTTTCGCCCGCGCGAAGCGATGGCTTCAAGCGCCTTTGTCCACTTCGACCGCTGGCATTCGCCTCATCTCCCGCTCGCGCAGCCACGCGAAGATCACGGGCGTGACGATCAGGATGTGAATCAAACTGCTGACCATGCCGCCGATGACCGGCGTGGCCAGCGGCTTCATCACCTCGGCTCCCGTGCGCTGGCTCCACATGATGGGCAGCAGGCTCGCCACGATGGTCGCGACGGTCATCACCTTGGGACGCAGGCGCAGGCGCGCGCCGTCTTTCACGGCCTGGATGAGATCATCGCGCGTGAAGG
>JANNXP010000200.1:0-8458 GCA_031409615.1 Haliea sp.
GCACTGCGCAATACCCACAGTGCGGACCTGGTAAGTTTGATTGAGAATGAACCACAGTATTGTGGCCTAGCCTATCGCATGGCCACCTTGTCAACCAGCTTTGCATCCAGCGCCTTCAGCGTCGTTAACCACAGCTGTGCCACCGGCTACTACTCCTTCGCACATGAAATCGGACACAACCAAGGCGCCCACCATGACTCAGGAAACGCCAGCGGCGCCATCTACCCTTATGCCTATGGATATCAGGACCCCAACCGCGCATTCAGGACGGTTATGGCCTATGACTGCATCGGCGGGTGTCCCCGTATCAGTCATTTTTCCAACGCCGAGATTCTTTATAACGGGGTGTCGACCGGGGCTGTCGGTTATGCGGAGAATGCAGACACAATAGAAAATACCGCCGCAACTGTCGCCAGTTTCAGGCAGGGCACAGCTGCAGTCGCACCGGCAGCGCCCTCCGGACTCACTGGCACAGGGACCAGCCCCAGCCAGATCGACCTGACCTGGGCCGACAAGTCCCTCAATGAATCGGGCTTTGTTCTGGAACGTTCAGTTGACGGCTTGAATTTCGCCCAAATTGCGTCGCTTGTGGCCAACACCACCAGCTACCGCGATGCCAGTTTGACGGCGGCGACCCTGTATTACTATCGCGCCAGGGCGTGGAACAGCACCGGCAATTCAGCCTATACCAACGTGGCGACCCCGGCGACTGGAGCTCCTCCACAATATATTGAATATGGTGCATGGACAGAGAATAGGGCAGCCGGAAGCGTCAGCGGCACGTACCAGGATACGACAAGCCTGGGCGGCGCCCGGGAATCCATTACGGAAATCCTATCTGCGGGTACTAGGCGGCAACGCTATAGCTTTCTGGAACACTACTGGGGGGTGCAGGTGGCACCTGGTAAGACTGTCACACTTTACCTTGAAGCGGCGACCAGCGCTTCGATACAATCATTCACCTTTGCCTATTCGACGGAAGCTGTCACCCTTGCCGCCAAACCGGCCGCATGGATCAACATGTTTACGGTGTCCGCCTCGAATACAGGGACCAAGCAATTTACCCTTCCGGCAACGTTGAGTGGCTCGGTATGGATCAGCGTGAGGGACAATAGCCGGGTGCCTGGCGTCGCGGCCAAGGATGGTGTACAGATCGATTACATGGCCATCAGAATCGAATAGGGACGCTGACTCACTCCTACTTTATGCCCCCCAACCGCTCTGTGGCCCGGGTTGGGGAGGAGCCGCCAAGAGCGAACTAAACGCTGCTGCCACAGTCTCCAGCATGTCAGAAATTTATACACACACTCCCTTCACACTCTGGCAACACACCGCGTGATTTGTCATTATTCTATTAATTTCAATAGGTTAAAAAATGTGGCCTGAGACTTGCTTGTCCTAGCTACATAGTCGTTATCTTGCAGGAAAGGAAGTTATTATGAAAACGAGGCTTGGGTTGTTCGCTCTTATCGGTGGCGTTCTGCTTTTTTCACCCATAGTGTCGAACGCCACGATCATCTATAACACCTGGACAAGCAATGAACCAGGGAATGGTAATTACATTATCACCGTGGACAAGGATGTTATTAACCATCAGTTCGATATCAACTTCACGGTGAACCCGTGGAACGCTGAGGGTCTTGGCCTGTTCATTGATCTGGGCGACTTTGATATAACCGCTCCCGTGGGCTTGACCGGTATTACCACAAGCCCCGCTCCTGGCGGTTTGGTCTCACTTTTCGACACCGACACGACATCGGACAGCTGCGGCTCTGGCTGCAATTTAAATGGCCTCAGCCCGATCATACCGGCCCCCGATGGGGAGTGGGAACTGGTGTTCAGACTGGCTGATCAGGGCTATGACGGCATTCAAACGTTCAACTTCAGTATTAACGACTTCGGTCTTGATGAGAGTGATTGGGGCTTGATTGGAGTTCGAGCACAGCAATTATGCAGCGGCGATGATCTGTTGCCTAAAGTTGATGGTAGTCGAGCTTGCGGTGGGAGCGACAAATCTCAAGGCACTCCCGACTATGATCCAGATCCAGATCCAGATCCAGATCCAGTACCGGTACCTGGAACTCTGGTCCTGATCGGCTTAGGGCTGGTCGGTCTTGGCTGGTCGCGCAAACGCCGCTCGCTCGCCTAAATCCAAGCATGGTACACCAATAACGGAGCCCGTTTCATAACGGGCTTTTTTTTGCTGTATGCACCTTTTGGTTGGCTTTATCCTGACCTCGCGTCGGCCATAAACGGTTCTATTGCACTCTCGCCTACTCAAGCTACAATCTGCAATGCTTGCTCCATCGGAATGCCACATGAAGTCCTTCTGGCAGCCCAGATCGCTCTCCCACCTCGTCCTGATCAGTTTTTTTACTGCACTTGCGCCCTTGGGCGTCGCCATCGTGTACACCGTACAGACGCTAGGGGAAATGGGGGATAAGAATCGCGAAGTCACCCATGTGGTGGTAGACGTCACTCGTCTGGGACAGACACTTCAGCATAACGTGCTGGAGCTTGAGCGCCGCGCCCGCCAGTATCTGGCGATCTCTGATCCAGAATTGGCCGATCTATTCGAACGGGAGCGAGGCCGGTTGGCGAAGACGCTACTGACACTGCAAGAGCGCGTGCCTTTGGACAGGCCTGATCTCAGTGGGCTGCTCGACTCCCTGGCACGACTGGAACTGGCACCGGCCGCCGTCGATACTTCCACTTCTTCTGGCGTCACACCACTCGCCCAAGTGGGACTTGATCAGAAATTCACCATAATCAGAGATCAAACCGGCGCTGTTGAAAAATGGCTACAGTCTTATGTTGACCAGTTGCTGAGGAAAAGCGAAGAGGAAGCCGACTCCTATATCAATGCCCTGATCTTACAACTTTCTCTGCTAGGTGCAGCCACTCTGGTTCTCCTGTTGCTATTTGCCCACTGGATCAATAAGCCGGTAAAGGTCCTCACCCAGGAGATACACAATCTGGGCACGTCCGGCCTGAGTCACCCGATAGAAATATCGGGCCCCCTGGAAATGCAAGCTCTGGGTAGAAAACTCGAATGGTTGCGCCAAAGCTTGCAAGAATCGGAACAACAAAAGGAACTGTTTCTGCGGCATATCTCCCACGAACTAAAGACGCCTTTGTCCAGTTTGCGAGAGGGTGCGGATCTGCTGGCCGAGCAAATCACCGGGCATTTATCGCAGCAGCAGCATGAAATTGTCGACATCGTGCGCCAAAATGGCATTGCCTTGCAGCGCCTGATAGAAAACCTGATTGACTATAATCACCTGCCCCACCAAGAGCTGACCTTCGAGGAATTCGAATTGGACGAATTGTGGCGTGAACTACTGGGCAACTACAGCATCAGCGTGAATAAAAAGGCCCTGCAACTGCAATTACGGGGCAGCCCGGACAGTTGGGTGGCAGACCGCTACAAGCTAAAAACCGCATTGGATAACTTGTTATCCAATGCTATCAACTATACGCCGGAGGGAGGATGCATCGACGTTGTATGGCGCGCCCATGATGATATGCTGATCATCGACGTGGCTAACTCTGGCGATCCAATACCTGCGCGAGATGCCGAGCGTGTGTTCGAGCCATTTTTCCAAAGTGTTGCCAAGCGGTCGGGACCCATAAAGGGTTCAGGTATCGGCTTGAGCGTGGCCAAGGAGTGTATCGAGGCGCAGGGAGGCAGCCTATCGCTTGAACCTCATGCTAGACTACCCGTATGTTTCCGTCTTATATGTCCCGCCCATTAGTTGCGCTGCTGTTTACCTTGGCCGTTCTGGCAGGCTGCGCCGCTCAAACGCCTGTGCCTTCGGCGGCTGACCACATTCCGCAAGCCATACTGTACCCCACAGTGGAGCAATGGCTTGATCTGCAGCAGGACGTTGCAGACCTGAGTAAAGCGGAGGTCATGGCGCGACTGGTAACAGTCGACAAGTCGGCGGGCGTTGCCCAGCTTTACTACTTCGGCATTTTGAACCAACAGCTACAAAGCTACGGAGCCTGGACCGTGGCGCGCGATACTTTTCAACAGTTGCAGTCGAATAAAGAACTACCGAAACAGCAGAGACAGCTCGCGGGACTCATGCGGCAGTACAATCAAAGCCGCATAAATGGTTACGCTCGACGGCATGAATTGCTTAATCAGCAGGCGCAGTTGCAGAAAAACTTGAATCAGGCCGAGGACGAAAAGCGGCAGCTGCAACAAAAAATACAGGCACTGACTGACGTGGAAGCAGCGATCAGCACGCGCAGAGGGGACTGAGCACGTGCCCGCTCAGTTGCTGCTGGTGGACGACGATGCCAGTCTGCTAAAACTCATGGCAATTCGTCTCGAAGCGGAAGGTTTCGCGGTCAAAACGGTTGAATCTGCAGAGCTTGCCCTGCAGGCGGTGCGCAACAACAACGTGGAACTGATAATCACCGATCTGCGCATGGAAGGCGCCAGTGGCCTGGAACTCTTCGAGCAAATTCGACATTTCTACCCCGGTCTACCCGTCATTATTATGTCGGCGCAGGGCACCATCCCGGAAGCGGTATCTGCCACACAGATGGGTGTGTTTGGATTCCTGACTAAACCAGTGGACAAAACTGTGTTGTTATCTGCGATAAGGGCAGCACTACAGCGCTCCGGTGCCACGCAGGCTGAAATATTTGAGGACTGGCGTGAGCACATCGTGTCTCGCAGCCCGCTTATCGAACGCATTCTCAACCAGGTTCGACAGATAGCAAATTCGGATGTTAGCGTGCTAATCACAGGCGCCACCGGGAGCGGCAAGGAGTTACTGGCGCGCGCGGTGCACGATGCGGACACACTGCGTACCGGTCCGCTGGTGGCCGTGAACTGTGGTGCCCTACCGGAACAACTACTCGAATCAGAACTGTTCGGACATGTGAAGGGCGCTTTCACCGGTGCCATCAGTGAGCATATAGGCCTGTTCCGCGCGGCCAGCGGCGGCACGCTATTCCTGGACGAGATAGGCGATATTCCCTTACCACTGCAGGTCAAGCTACTGCGAGCATTGCAGGAGCGGCGCGTCCGCGCCATAGGCAGCACCACCAGTGAGGCAGTCGATGTGCGCATAATATCTGCCACCAATCGGGACCTGGAGCGCGATATGCGGGACGGCCTGTTTCGCGAAGACCTGTTTTACCGCCTCAATGTGGTTAATTTCCATCTCCCATCTCTGGCCGAGCGTGTCGAGGATATTCCTGTATTGGCCAATCACTTTTTACGTGCCACCAGGCCCTATCAAATGGGCCATGTCACCAGTTTTGCACCTGCCGCCATTGAAGTCATGCTCGGTGCAAGCTGGCCGGGCAATGTGCGGCAGCTGGAAAATGTGGTCCAGCGCACTGCGGTTCTGTCCACCACCCCGGTGATTCCGGAAGCCCTCGTGCGTGAAGCTCTGACGGTGCAGGACCAATACCTGCCCTCCCTGAGTCAGGCGAGGCTACAATTTGAACATGACTATCTGGTAAAAGTATTGCGTCTAACTAGCGGCTCCGTAGCGGAGGCTGCTCTATTGGCGCAACGAAACCGTACCGATTTCTATAAATTGCTGAAACGACACCATATCAACGCTGAACGTTTCAAGGATAGCTAGTAAGCCCCGGAGCGTGATCTGGGGAATCAGCAGAGGACAAGGGATGGGGCCTATTGCTCAAAGGGCATTGCGCTATCCACACCGCGGCGGGAGCCTGAACTAAAACACTCGGCGCCCGAAGGTGACTTCGGTGTCGCAGCTCTGGGACAACATCGCATCAACCATAAGCGCCCCTAACTCCTGTCGATAGTGCGCGGGCTCCCAGAACCAATGCAGGGGGCCGGACTTGATGCCAGCGGCCGGGACTGTCTCGTGAATATACATAGAATCCTGGGAAAAATCCCAGAAGGCCACAGACGTATCATCGTACCTGCGCGCCAGTGCTTCGATCGATCGCATCCAATCCTCGTAGGAGGGCATGTGCCCCTGCGACCGCAACATGTCCCAGAATCTTTCGTGAAAGGGGTTAGTGAACAGATAGACCTTAATACCACGCTCGGCAGCGATGGCCAGAAACGCATCTACATCTTGAAACGCGGGATCCAGTTGCCCATCTGCATTACGCAGGTACCAAGGCATCGAGTATTTTACCTGTAAATCAGACATCTTCTGGTCAAACAAAGCGCGCGGACCTTCGACTCTAACGGCTTCTTCAAAATCCCGCGCGGGATTAAAACCTGCCGCATCGCGATCCGCCGCCGTGCGGCTTTGCAGAGCTATGGTGCTAACAGAGGCTATCAGCGCATCGACGGAAAACAGGGACTTCAGATAGTCCAGCATGTATATCCGAAGATAGTCGCGATTGGGTTGGCCGGATGCCGTCAAACGGAATTCCCCCTCTGGTTGCTTAAGCATCGCTGGGCGGCCCTGATAACTTTGGGGCTTCGGTGAGATAAAGTCAGTGAAATCCAGACTGAGAAACACCGCTCTTACGGGCTGCTGGTAAATCAGATTCAGTGCGTAATTGAGTTGCGTGCGCACATCGGCACCGGGAATACCCAAATTGTAAACATCCAATGCTGCGTCTTTAAAGCACGGATGTGATGGGTCGATACCCAGCTCCACACGAGAATTACCGATAATTAATGCAGTGTGGGGAACGAACAGTGGCTGGTACTTTTTCATCAGCCTGGTGTGTTCATTGATATCCGCTTTATACTGGTTCAGGTGTGGAATTCGCAATGCGCCGGTGACGCCATAGGGATCCACAATAAAATTAAGTCCCAGCACCAGAACACCGGCGATCAGGAAAAAGACAACAGCTCGCAACAGGTAGTTTTTTGCGCTCATATCAAAACTGGAAGTAAAGAAACTCTGAAACTTGTTGCAATGTCATGACACCTGCCAAACCTGCCAGCGCAACGGCGATCGCCCAACGGTTGTTGTAATCCCAACTCATCAATTTCCCCCCGCGAATATCTTTGAAGACGCTATCGTTCTCATACAAACCTGGACCGTGATTTTGAAAAATCTGGGCGACATTCGGCAGTGTGAACGCTATAACAGCCGATAACAGTATCCAACTATAGTTCGTTACGATCAAAGAGCCCCCGCCCAGCACCGGTACAAAGCCAAACTCAACGAGATAACGGCCGATTTCTCCTGTACGAACGAGTATTCCCGCAGGAATTTCAAATCCCGATGCACCCAACATGGCTAAAGCGATGTGGTTACCCTGCTCCAAAGTAGGTGCGCGAAAGTAGACCCAGGAAAAGACCACGGCAATAAACGTAACGAACCAGCAAACGCCCCTATACCACGGAAGCTGCGACACGTCCCATCCACAACGTTCCATCAGGTGCCGCCAGCCATGATTAATCATCAAATAGCTGCCGTGCAATCCTCCCCAAACAACGAAGGGCCAACCTGCCCCATGCCACAACCCTCCTAGCACCATAGTTAGAAACAAATTGACGTATCGTCGGGATTTTCCTTTCCTATTTCCGCCCAGGGCAATATAGAGATAGTCCCGTAAAAACTGCGACAGTGTCATATGCCATCGTCGCCAGAAATCAATGACACTGGTTGCCTTATAGGGTGAGAAAAAATTTATCGGTAATAGAATGCCAAATATTCTGGAGGCGCCAATGGCCATATCGGAATAGCCTGAAAAATCAAAGTAGAGCTGGAAAGTATAGGCGAGCGAGCCACCCCAAGCTCTGAAAAAATCAATGCTGCTCCCAGGGACCTGGGGATCAAACACAGGACCGACGTATCCAGAGAGACCGTCTGCTATCACCGTCTTTTTGAATAGACCTATTGCGAAAATAGAAATTCCGACCGCAAAATTAGACCATTTCGGAGTAAGATTCTTTACGTTGATAAACTGAGGAATAATCTGCCTGTGGTGCAATATCGGCCCGGCGATTAAATGTGGGAAAAAAGACACAAATAGGCAGTAATGCAGAAAATTGTACTCTTTGGCATTACCTCGCCAGGCATCTACCAGATACGCTATCTGCGTAAATGTATAGAACGAAATGGCCAGTGGCAGAATGATGTCGCCTATATCCCAGCGCGTGCTAAAGGCGGCATTTACATTATCGATAAAGAAATTTGCATATTTAAAGTAGGCAAGCAGGGCCAGATTGACGCCAATACCAAAAATAAATACGCTGCGCTTTTTCCAATGATCCTCCCGAGACAGAATCCGGCCAATGGTATAATTGAAGCCTATCGAAAACAGCAGAAGGATCAGGTAAATCGGATTCCAATATGCATAGAAATACAACGATCCAACAACCAGAAATCCAAGTGCAACCTCAATAGAGAAATATCGAGCGCAGAGAAAGTAGCCGAGAACACACAGCGGGAAAAAAAGAAATATAAACTCGTAGGAATTAAACAGCACGATGCAGTAACTCTATCATCACCATCGGATCACTTTCTCAAACTCTGGACTGCGGTAC
>JANNXP010000201.1:0-4842 GCA_031409615.1 Haliea sp.
GGCGAACCGCTGTGCGCGGTCGCCGTCACTGAACCCAACTACGGCTCGGATGTCGCCGGTGTGCGCCTGAAGGCTACCGCCACCGAAGGCGGCTGGCTGCTCAATGGCGCCAAAACCTGGTGCACCTTTGGCGGCAAAGCGGGTTTACTGCTGGTGCTGGCCCGCACCCATCCCGACATGAGCCTGGGACATCGCGGGCTGTCCATGTTCCTGGTGGAGAAGCCGTCCAGCGATGGCCATCACTTCGAAGTCTCACCGGAATCCGGCGGCACACTGACCGGCCGCGCCATCGCCACCATCGGCTACCGTGGCATGCACTCCTTCGAACTTTTTTTCGATGACTTTTTTGTGCCTGCGGCCAACATGCTCGGCGGCAGTGGCGGCGAAGGCAACGGCTTTTATTACGCCATGGCCGGATTTGCTGGCGGGCGCATCCAGACTGCAGCCAGAGCGGTTGGTGTGATGCGCGCTGCGTTCGAAAAAGCCCTCACCTACGCCAAACAGCGCGTCGTGTTCGGGCAGCCGATCGCCGACTACCAACTCACCCAGGTCAAGCTGGCCCGCATGGCGGCCCTGCTGCTGGCCTGTCGCCAGATCACTTACGATGTGGCAGAGTTGATGGACGCAGGCTCCGGCGACATGGAAGCCAGCGCGGCCAAGTTATTCACCTGCAAGACCGCGGAATGGCTCACGCGCGAGGCGCTGCAGATTCACGGCGGTATGGGCTACGCGGAGGAGGTGTCGGTGAGCCGCTATTTTGCCGACGCTCGGGTGTTGTCCATCTTCGAAGGTGCGGAGGAAACCCTGGCCCTGAAGGTCATTGCGCGAGCACTGGTGGAAAAAGCCGTCTGAGGAGTTGTGCATGAGTGTGACTATTCAACTGACGCCCCAGGCTGAACTGGCAGCAGACATCCCCGTCGCGCTGGACCAAACGCGCCATCCCCAATACGGCCGCTACCTGGATGAACTGGAGCCGGGACAGGTGTTCGAGCACCCGCGCGGCTTTACCTTTACCACCAGCAATATGCTCAGTTTCGCGCGCACCTTCATGCAGGGCAATCCACTGTACCTCAACGCACAGTATGCGCGCGCCCACGGCTTTGCCGACCTGCCGGCCAGCGCGCAAATGGTGTTCAATGTCACGCTGTCACTGGGCGTGCAGAACGATTCAGAAAAGGCGATTGCCAACCTCGGCTACTATCAAGTGCAGTTCCTGCGGCCGGTGTATCCGGGCGATACCCTGCGCGCGTTCACTAAAGTGTTGGAGCGCAAGGACCGGGGGCCGGACAAGCCGGGCATCACCCGCATCCGCACGGTTGGCGCGAACCAAGACAACGCGGTCGTCGTGCAGTACGAGCGCAAGATCATGGTCGGCTGGCGCGGTACAAGGCCACCCACCACTCCAGCGCCGCAGGTCACGGTAGCGTTTCCCTTTGATGAGTCACCGCTGCTGGATCTGCCGCTGACGGGGGGTGCCGTCAACGCAGGCCTGACCGGTCCCAACACCTATTTCGAAGACTTTGCGCCGGGCGATATTATCGTGCACGCCAATGGCCGCACCATCACCGACGAACACATGGCGCTCACCTACGGCGTCGGCAACAGCCACCCTCTGCATTTCGACCGCCTGTTCTCCAGCGCCCTGTCCGGCAAGATGAGCGGCGAGCCTATTGTTTACGGCGGGCTGGTGTTTGCCTGGCTTGAAGGTCTGGCCAGTCGCGATGTCAGTGAGAATGCCGTGTGGGAACTGGGCTTCACCGAGGGTTACCATACACAGCCCGCGTTTGCCGGGGACACCGTTGGAGCCCTGTCGCGCATCCTTGCGGTTGAAGATGTGCCAGGGGCCGATGCCTACGGCCTGGTCAGCATGCAACTGATCGGCGTGAAGAATGTCACCGCCGCGGCGGCGCTGGAAAAACACGGCGCGGACCTGTTTATCAAAGAGGACGCCAAACGCGACCTCGGTAAAGACAAGATCGCCGACAAAATTTTTGAAATCGAACGGCGCCTGCTGATCAAGCGCCGCCCCCGCTGAGGACTCGCCCTGTGAGCCAGGAAACTGTGAAACGTGATCCGCCCTGGTTGATGCGCACCTATTCGGGACACTCGTCGGCGCGCGCCTCCAACGAACTGTATCGCACCAATCTTAGCCGCGGTCAGACCGGACTTTCTGTAGCCTTCGACCTGCCCACGCAAACCGGCTATGACTCGGACCATCCGCTGGCCCGCGGTGAAGTCGGCAAGGTGGGTGTGCCGATCAACCACATCGGTGACATGGAAGCGATGTTTGACCAGATACCGCTGGGGCAAATGAATACCTCCATGACCATCAACGCCACCGCACCGTGGCTGCTCGCCCTGTACGTGGTGGTGGCCGAGCGCCAGGGCGTGGACCCCGCGCAACTGCAGGGCACTACCCAGAATGATGTGCTCAAGGAAAACCTGTCGCGGGGCACTTACATTTTCCCGCCCGTACCCTCGGTGCGCCTGACCACGGACCTGATCGCCTACACCGTGGAGCATATTCCCAAATGGAATCCTACCAACATCTGCAGCTACCACCTGCAGGAAGCCGGTGCCACGCCCACCCAGGAACTGGCCTATGCCCTGTGCACCGCAATTGCGATTCTGGACGCGGTGCAGGCCTCGGGGCAAATCCCGCCGGAACGCTTTGCGGATGTGGTCGGGCGCATCTCGTTTTTTGTGAACGCCGGGATCCGCTTCGTGGAAGAGACCTGCAAGCTGCGCGCGTTTGGGCGCATGTGGGACACGCTGGTGCAGGAGCGCTACGGTGTTCAGAACCCGAAGCAGCGGCTGTTCCGCTACGGCGTGCAGGTGAACTCCCTGGGGCTCACTGAAGCACAGCCAGAAAATAATGCGCAGCGCATCGTGCTGGAAATGCTCGCAGTAACTCTGTCCAAAAGCGCCAGAGCCAGAGCGATACAATTGCCCGCGTGGAACGAGGCGCTGGGTCTGCCGCGCCCCTGGGATCAACAGTGGGCGCTGCGTATGCAGCAGGTGCTGGCACTGGAAACCGATCTGCTGGAATACGGTGATCTGCTGGACGGCTCGCCCGTGGTTGAGGCCAAGGTGCAAGAGTTGATTGCCGGGGCGACAGAGGAAATGGCGCGCGTCGAAGCGCACGGCGGCATGGTCGCGTGTATTGAAAGCGGTTACGTCAAACGCGAACTGGTGCAGAGCCACACGCGGCGCATGCGCAATATCGAAAGCGGCGCGCTGCAAATTGTGGGCGTCAACTGCTATCAGGAGTCTGCAGAATCACCGCTGACCGCCGGCAGCGAATCCGGCATCATGCAGGTTGACGCGCAGGCAGAGCGCGAGCAAATTGCTGCGCTGCAGGCATTTCGCGCAGGTCGGCAACAAAATGCGGTCGACGCGGCGCTGGCGCAACTGCACGATGCAGCAGTCAGTGGCAGCAATATCATGCCCTCCTCCATTGTGTGTGCGAGAGCCGGCGTCACCACCGGTGAATGGAGTGAGGTGTTGCGACAGGTGTTTGGTGAGTACCGGGCGCCCACCGGTGTTGATGCTTCCCCCTCTGGCCTCGGTGATTCGGCGGCACTGCTGGCGGTGCGCGAGCGCGTGCGGCGCACCGGTGAGGAACTGGGACGACCACTGCGTCTGCTGATCGGCAAGCCGGGGCTGGACGGGCACAGCAACGGCGCTGAGCAAATCGCCGTCAAGGGCCGCGACGCGGGCTTTGAGATTGTGTACGAGGGCATTCGCCTGACGCCAGCCCGCATTGCCCGCGCTGCACAGGAGGAAGGCGTACACCTGATCGGACTCTCTGTTCTCTCTGGCAGTCACATGGAACTGGTAGACGATATTTTTCAGGAATTGGAAAAAATCGATGCCGCCGATATACCTCTGGTCATCGGCGGTATCATTCCTGAGGACGATGCGCGACGCTTGCGGGACAAAGGTGTGAAGGCGGTATTTACACCGAAGGATATGGACATGAACGCCATTATGGATGCCATGGTGACGATCATCCGTCAGGCCAACGCGCTGGAATCATCGAGCTAAATCCTGGCATGCATCCGCCTGAGACTATCGCTATCGCCGCACTCGCCGCTGCTGTTGGCCAGGGTGAGCGCGCGGCGTTGGCCGAGGCGCTCAACCTGCTGGATGACCGGCGTACCTCTGCCCGCGATCAGGCTGCTCTATTGCTTTCGCACCTGCAACTCGCGGGTGATAGCACCAGAGGTCAACTCATCGGCATCACTGGGCCACCCGGAGCTGGGAAATCCACACTCAGTGCGGCGTTGATTACCGTGTGGCGGCAGCGCGGACAGCGTGTCGGTGTATTGGCGGTCGATCCCTCCAGCCCGATCAGCGGTGGCGCGTTGCTGGGCGACCGCCTACGCCTGCAAACCAGCGCGGACGACGACGGCGTATTCGTGCGCTCACTGGCCAGTCGCGGTCAGTTCGGCGGACTCAGCGCCGAAGTGTGGCCGATGAGCCTGGTGATGTTGGCCGCGTTTGATATTGTGCTGATTGAGACGGTGGGAGTGGGCCAGCGGGAAGTGGATATTTCTCGCATGTGCGACACCACCTGTTATGTGGCGCAACCCGGCTCTGGCGACAGCGTGCAGTTCCTGAAGGCGGGTATCTTGGAAGTGCCGCATATCCTGGTCGTGAACAAGGTAGATATGGGCGCTGTCGCACGCCGCACGCTGGCCGAGTTGGACGTAGCGCTGCACCGGGAACACCCCGATGGCCACTGGCAGGTACCGGTGCTCGCCACCAGCGCCACCAACCACTCCGGGATAGAGGCACTGGCTGACGTGATGGCACAACACTATACCGAGCTCAAATCAC
>JANNXP010000202.1:0-4158 GCA_031409615.1 Haliea sp.
CAATCCGAATAGAAAAGCTTTTCGGGCTATATACCTACAATGTGCCCGAGATGGGCGACCTCGCTAACGCCGCGATACTCTATGGCGACAACGGAGTTGGAAAGAGTACTATTCTACGCCTCGTCTTTCATCTTCTCTCAGCTGCACATAACCGAGGACACAGGACTTCCCTATACAATACGGAGTTTCACCGACTAGAGGTGACTTTGTCGTCGGGAATAACATTGTCGGCGAGTGTAGTTGAAACAGAGCCGTCGAAACTGTTGGCGCTTGAAGTCCTGAATGGCGAAAAAAAACTCGCAGTCTGGAATTATCGACCACATGATGAGACGAGATTTCTTGGTGCGGAGTCGGTATATTTGGATATAGCCGAGAGTGGCCTGCAAGTTATCAATCGAAGACCTCAGCAGTCAGGTAGAAAGGACCGAAGTACGATTCCTCTTGGGGAACAAGCATACCTTGCAGCACTAAAGGCCAATGTGCCAACGCTTTTCATCCTAAACGCAGACCGCCGCCTAGACAGCGATAGTGTTGCGGATCCAAGCGACGAGGTTGAACTTCGTCGAGTGATGCAGTACGGCGAGCCGAAGCGGATAAATGAACTTGTAGTGCGCTCGAGGGAAATTGCGCTTTCGCAGGCACTCAGTGCCGCGGCTCGCTGGATAAGTCGGAAAGCTGTTTTGGGGACAAATCGAGGCTCCATGAACGTGCATTCCGTTTATGGCGACGTCCTGCATCGCTTGGTTTCGACAAGTGCAAAGGCCGATGCAAGTAGCAGTTCCGGCTCGATCGCAGAATTGCTCAAGCAACTTGCCAATATCGACATCAAGTCTGCAGAGCATGCCAGATACGAGCTTGCAACTCATCTCCCGACAAAGGATTTTCGCAAGGCACTTGGAGGCAGAAGCACTAAAAAGCGGGATTTAGCTGCCGAACTCCTCAAGCCTTACATCAAGAGCGTCGAAGGAAGACTAGAAGCCGTTGAGCCGATCTATCAGCTTATCGACAAATTCGTCTCCATCGTCAATGGATTGCTGAGTGACAAAACAATCTCATTCAAATTGAGCCAAGGCTTCAATATCCAGAACCGACTAGGTGTAACCCTCAAGCCATCCCAGCTATCTTCTGGAGAGCAACAGCTCCTCCTACTGTTCTGCTACGTGCTGACAGCTAGAGATGCGGCAACTGTTTTTATGATTGACGAGCCTGAAATTTCACTGAACATCAAGTGGCAACGTTTGTTGATACAATCTCTGCTCGATATAACCGATGGAGCTAGCATTCAGTTCATACTTGCCTCGCACTCTATCGAGCTTCTCGCCCAACACAGGAACCGTGTGGTGAAATTGGCGAACAAATCGTGAATGAAGATATCCAATGGACCATTGCGGAATTGTTAGTCCGATATGAACTAGAGCCGCAGCTAGTAGACGTATTCGTTGAAGGCGTGTTTGATAAGGAGGTGCTTTCCCATGCATTTAGAGTAACAGGCCTCCCTCACTCTTTCTACGAGATCGAAACAGTCTGTATCCCCCCGGCCATACTTGCGAAGCATGGCCTAACATCAGGGAATAAGCAGCGAGTAATAGCGTTATCACGGGAATTCCAGATACTGGAGCCTGACGCGAAGGTTCTTTGCCTTGCTGACCGCGATCTAGACCACTGGTTCGGTACGCTTGAAACGTCGCGGCGATTGCGTTGGACTGTGTACTGCTCGATAGATAGCCACTTTTTGACAAAGGACATTATTAGAGATGTTCTTGTCACTACAGGACGAGCCCGAATAGCTGATCTTGATGTATTCCTCGAATCTGTGTTCCATATCCTAAAAGCTCTCTATGCCCTTAGGTTGTCTGACCGCGAGAATGGGTATGCATTAAAGTGGGTGGCACTGAAGAAGTATCTCACTCGAGAGGGTAATCAAATTGTCTTTGACGCCGAAAGCTATTCTACTGCTGTACTCAATACGAACGCCAAACTTCCAAAGAAAGCTACCTTCATGCGGTCAGTCACTAGCTGGGCAAGCAAGCTCAATTGCGATGTGAGGCTCGCTTCTCAAGGGCACGACTACTGCGAGCTCCTTGCTTGGTCGATGGCGGAATTTGGTGGCCAGAAGGAGTTCAGATCAAAGAATGCTGTTAAACGACTCTTCGTGCTGCTCTCACGGTCTATTGAAACCATTCCAATGGAGTTGCAATGATCCCTAACCAGATTTTTAGGGTCAGAATGAAAACCCCGCAATAGTCAAAGGCATTGTCTGAGCGAGTAGCCGGTCCTCTGGCTTAAACTGATTTGTGAATTGAAAAAGGAAGTGCCAATTGAAAATCCTGATTGTCCTCACCTCCCACGACCAACTCGGCAACACCGGCAAGAAAACGGGTTTCTGGCTGGAAGAGTTTGCTGCTCCTTACTATGTGCTGTTAGATGCTGGCGCGGTGATCACCCTGGCGTCACCGGCTGGCGGTCAACCACCGCTGGACCCGAAAAGTGATGAACCTGGCGCGCAAACAGCAGCAACGCAGCGCTTCAGGCGAGACAGCGGCGCGCAAACTGCTCTGGCCAATACGCTGAAATTGTCAGAGGTTTCATCGGCTGATTACGATGCGGTATTTTATCCCGGTGGTCATGGGCCGCTGTGGGATCTGGCGGAGGATCGTCACTCCATAGCGTTGATTGAAGCGCTGTATGCCGCTGGTAAGCCGGTTGCAGCCGTGTGTCACGCGCCGGCAGTACTGCGGCACGCGAAGGCCCTGGATGGTTCTCCACTTATAAGGGGGAAGTCTGTCACCAGCTTTAGTAATACGGAAGAGGACGCTGTGCAACTGTCGGAGGTAGTACCTTTTTTGTTGGAAGACGAGCTGAAGGCGAAAGGCGCAAACTATTCCAGGGCCGACGATTGGCATCCCTATGCTGTTACGGATGGCAACCTGATCACTGGACAAAATCCCGCGTCATCAGAACTCGTGGCCAAGGCTGTGCTGGAACTGTTGAAACACTGAATGCCTGGCGGAGTGGGGAAGCGTGTAGGGAAGCGGAAAAGCGGCTGAATATGACGCCGTAAAACGTTTTGCCAGGGTCCGGCGCAAGTACTACACTGTATTACAAGCCACTACAGTACTGAGGGCCATGCTATGAGTGTTACTAGCGTTAGAATTTCCGAGGATATTGAAGCACCCCTGGAAAGCCTCGCCAAGCGGCTGGACAGAAGTAAAAATTATATTATAAATCAAGCAATTAAAGAATTTATTGCCCGGCAGTTGATGGAGGATGGCCGCTGGGAAGATACCTTAAAAGCGCTCAGCTCCGTAAGGGAGGGCCGACTTATTGAAGAGGCCGAGGTCTCAAAATGGCTGCAAAGCTGGGGTACTGACAATGAGATTACACCTCCAGCCGTATGAAAATACGGTATACGTCCGAATCCATAGCGGATTTGCACCGGCTACGTGAATTTATTGCAATCAAAAATCCAGTAGCTGCCCAGCGCATAGCAACCCAATTGCTTGCTGGTATCGAGAAGCTCAAATTGTTCCCAAAAATTGGGGTGCAAGTGTTACTAGCCCCGCAACCAGAATCAATTCGTGACTTATTTATTGGCAACTACACCGCTCGTTATCTCATCAGTAAGGACGAAATAATTATCCTGAGGCTGTGGCATAGCAAGGAAATTGAAAAAGACTTGTAGCCGGGCAGCGTTGCGGGCAACTTCCAATTGCCGTCGATGATGGCATTGCATTTCACGAGAAGAAATAGGTGACACGCATCGTAAGTGCGACCCTTCCCTGACAACATCGAATCGGAGTAACTGACATGCCCGCACACATGACTCATGAAGACTGGATGCGCCGCGCACTGGCGCTAGCGGATCGCGCCGCCCATGAGGGCGAGGTTCCGGTAGGCGCTGTGGTGGTGCGCGACGGGCAATTGCTGGGCGAGGGCTGGAACCAGATGATTGCCACACACGATCCCAGCGGCCACGCAGAGATTGTTGCGCTGCGCGATGCCGCCCGCATCGTAGGGAACTATCGACTGCCGGGCGCTATCCTGTATGTCACACTGGAGCCTTGCACGATGTGTGCCGGGGCAATGGTGCATGCCCGCATCACACAGCTGGTGTTTGGTGCGATGGAGCCCCGCGCGGGCGTGGTGTGCAGTACCTGT
>JANNXP010000203.1:0-30032 GCA_031409615.1 Haliea sp.
CTGTTACCCAGCTGAAGGTAGAAGCCGGCCCCGGCGTGGACGTCAGCTCTGCCGAAACCATGATGTCTCTGCTCTAGTCGCTCACCCAGCCGCCGGTTCAGGTGAGCGCGATGTAGCACACACCGCTGATAACGGCGATACCCAACAAGTCAATCAGCAAACCCTCCCGCGCCATGCGGGCAGCGGTAATAAGTCCGCTGCCAAACACGATGGTGTTTGGCGCGGTGCCCACGGGCAACATAAAGCCCAGGCTGGCGCTCATCACCGCCGGCACCATCATTAATTCAGGGGCGATTCCCGCCACCATGGCCCCAGCTGCCAGCACCGGCATAAGCAGTGCGGCGGTTGCGGTATTGGATGTCGTTTCTGTCAGCAAGGTGACCACCAGACAAATCATGACCATCAGGGCAAACAGTGGCATGCGGGTCATCTGCCCTAGCCACTGGCCAATCAGCTCACTCATACCTGAACTGACGAACCCCTGAGCCAGGCAGATACCGCCCGAAAACAGGAGTAGAACACCCCAGGGAATCGCACTGGCGCGGTCCCAGTTCAACAGCCGCTGGCCCTTTCCGTCGGATACAAGAAACATAACGATGACTGCCAATAGGGCTACTGAAGCATCGTTGGCTTCTGGTAAATGCAGCCATGTCATCCAGCCGCCGAAGGGTTCACTGCGGGTGACCCAGGCAAGTGCTGTGAGGCCGAATACCAGCATTACGCGGCGCTCGTGCGTGCTCCAGGGCCCGGCTTCAGGCAGTTGTAGCTGCAACGCGCCGCCCAGATTGCGTGTCAGGATCATGGCTGTCGCTGGCACCATCAGCACAACGATTGGGACAGCCCAACCCATCCACTGGAGAAAGCCTATGGTTTGACCCGTGGTTTGCTCATAGACCTGTATGAAAATCAGGTTCGGCGGCGTACCAATAGGGGTCCCGAGTCCTCCGATACTGGCCGCATAGGCGATGCCCAGCAAGAGCGGCGGCCCCACCGCAGGCTTGTCATCCACTGCCTCCAGCACCGCCAGCGCTACGGGCAACATCATCAGGGTCGTGGCTGCGTTGGATATCCACATACTCAGCGCGGCCGTCGCAGCCATAAAGCCCATCACCAGCCTGCGACCCGTGCTGACCCCAAACACACTCATCATCCCGATGGCTAAACGACGATGCGCCCCCGAGTGCTCCATCGCTTTAGACAACAGGAAGCCACCCAATAACAACAGTATCAGGGGGGAGCCATAAGCCTGGCCCACTTCCTCCTCACTCAGCACCCCAAACAGAGGAAGTATCGCCAGAGGCAACAGCGCGGTCACCGGAATGGGGATTGGCTCAAACACCCACCAGATGACACACACCGCGGCGACGAATGCCACCGTCGCCATAGCAAAGCCATAGCCAGATACCGTGCATGCTGTGGCAGCAACCACCCCGAGCAGCGGACCCACCCACAGTGCCACTTTACCTATCGTCGACAACCCAGTACCCCCATTTTTTATATGATGCTCCATCGTGTCCCACTCCACAGCGAGTGTAAACCCCGCACTGGAGTCGCATTCCCTGAAGCGCTACACTGCCCGCTATTATGAACACCCTTCCCCAGATACTGATCGACCGCTTTCAACGCCGCGTTGATTATGTGCGCCTGTCGGTCACGGATCGCTGCGATTTTCGCTGTGTTTACTGTATGGCGGAAGACATGACGTTCGCGCCGAAGCAGCACATTCTCACACTGGAGGAGATTCTCGAAGTGGCTCGCGCCTTTGTCGAACTCGGTGTTGGCAAGCTGCGCCTCACCGGTGGCGAACCTCTCATTCGCAACAATATTCTGTCGCTGATTGGGCCACTAGGACAACTCCCCGGCCTCGACCAACTGGTGCTAACCACTAACGGCTCCCAGTTGCAGCGCATGGCTGGAGCATTGCGACAGCTGGGCGTGAAGCGGATCAATATCAGCCTGGATAGCCTGCAACCACGCCGCTTTCGCCAACTCACCCGCCACGGCAACCTCGACCAGGTGATAGCCGGTATCGACGCCGCAATCGCAGCGAATTTTGAACAAATTCGGCTCAACGCCGTTATTTTAAAAGGGCGTAACGAGGACGAGGTGCTGGACCTGGTGAACTTCGCGCAGCAGCGCGGTATTGATATCGCCTTTATCGAAGAAATGCCGCTGGGACTCATCGACGAACATGACCGCGCCCTGAGTTTTTGTAGTAGCGAGGAACTGCGCAGTATCATTTCTCGCCAGTATCAGCTTGATCCACTGGGCGACCCGCGCGATAACGCCGGACCCGCCCGCTACTTCAGCTCTGGAATTGGGCCAGCCCGGATCGGCTTTATTTCACCCCACAGTCATAACTTCTGTCATTTGTGCAATCGGGTCAGAGTCACGGCGGAGGGGCGCCTATTGCTGTGCCTGGGCAACGAGCACTCGGTGGACCTGCGCGGCGTGCTGCGCGCGCCAGGCTACACACTGGCCACACTGAAGAAAACCATCATTGACGCGATGGCGATAAAGCCCGAGCGCCACCACTTTGACCTCAACGAGGCTCCCGATATCGTCCGTTTTATGAATACAACTGGCGGCTAGCCATATTTTCTCGCAAGGCGTATCGCGTACAATAGTGCCTCTATGACTGAGGTAAGCTGGTGCATACTCAAGACTTTCCGCAGCTCGCCTCCGTCGAGCAAATAGAGCAGGGCTTCGAATCGTACGGCTATATATGCAGCCGCAAGATCGCGACAGCTGTCTTCCTGGCATTCCACTTGCGCAAACCTGTTCTGGTGGAAGGCCCGCCCGGCGTAGGCAAGACTGAACTGGCCAAAACCATAGCGCTATTGCTTGATCTTCCGCTGATTCGCCTGCAGTGCTATGAAGGCCTGGATGAAGCCAAGGCGCTGTACGAATGGAAATACGGTAAACAATTACTCTACACCCAGGTGCTCAAGGAAAAACTCGGCGACTTGCTGCAGGGCGCACAGGGCCTGGCAGAATCTGTCGCCAAACTGCATGAGTTTGGGGATATATTCTACTCGGAGGCGTTTCTGGAGCCGCGCCCCCTGCTCAAGGCAATGCAGCAGGAGAAGGGTGCCATTCTCCTGATTGATGAGGTCGACAAATCCGATTATGAATTCGAGTCTCTGTTGCTGGAGATTCTGTCTGATTACCAGGTATCGATCCCTGAGATCGGCACGGTAAAAGCTCGTACTGCGCCCATGGTGTTTCTCACTAGCAACAATACGCGCGATATTTCCGATGCTCTCAAGCGGCGCTGCCTGCATCTGTATATCCCCTTCCCTACCGTGGAATTGGAAGAGCGGATTATTCGCAGCCGTGTACCGGATGTGAATGAACAATTGCGCCACCAATTGGTGGAGTTTGTGCACTCCCTGCGCCAGTTGGATCTGAAGAAAGCGCCTGCCATTTCTGAAACTATCGATTGGGCGCGCAGCCTGCTGCTGTTGCATGCACAGCAGCTGGAAGAAGATCTGGTGCGCAGTACGCTCAACGTACTGTTGAAGTATGAAGAAGATATCGAAGCCACGGAATCCGAACTACGCGCACTGGTGAGAGACCGCCCAAGCGACAAGAAAACCAAGTAGCAGTGAGCCACCAACAATCCGTGGCATATCCACGAAGCGCCGGGGAAATAGGGTTTATGCAGTCGAGTCTCGTCAGTTTTATTCAGGTTTTGCGCACCCATGAGGTCAGGATCTCACCAGCGGAGACACTGGATGCTATGAACGCTGCCGCCACCCTCGGTTATTCCGACCGCAGCCTGCTGCGCGACGGCCTGGCGATGACGCTGGCCAAGACGCCGGAAGAAGAAATCACTTTCATGCGCTGCTTCGATCGTTTTTTTCAACAGGATCTGGCCGAATTCTCCGCTGCAAGCAGTGCAGTCACCGTGGACCGGGAAGCAGGCTCAGCACCAAGCACCGATATAGCAAGGAACGCGGCAGAATCCCCTGCTACCCAGGTCGCCGCGCTACAACTGGCAGTCGAGAGTAACCCGACACTACAAACCCTGCTGCAATCCCCCCTGATGCAGAGCCTGGTGAGCAATGACCGCACCGAACTAACCCTGGCGATGAACCGGGCGGCCGAGCGCGTTGGCCTGCAGCAAATCCAGATGTTTACCCAGAAAGGTCAGTTCACACGGCGTATTCTCGATGCCATGGGAGAGGAACACATCCGCAATGCGGTGATTGCACTGGAGCAAGCCGAGAGTCCCGCGCTGGCGGTGCTGCAGCGCTACCGAGATATTCTGCGCGAGCAGGTGCGCGATTATGTAGAGCGTGAGTACCTGTTGCACGCCGAAGGAAAAACTCGGCAGTTCATGGACGAGATATTGAGCAAAACCCGCCTTAACAATATCGAACATGTTTACCTGCACAAAGTGCAGGAATTAATTCGAAAAATGGCCAAAAAACTGGTCAGCCGTCATTCGCGCAAACGCAAACTGCTCAAGCGCGGTCGACTGGATATGGCGAAAACGCTGCGCAAAGGCATACCCAATGACGGTGTGATGTTCAACACCTACTGGCGCCAGGTCAGGAAGGAAAAGCCCCAGATATTGGCGGTGTGTGATGTCAGCGGCTCCGTGGCCGCCTACGCCAAATTTTTGCTGCTGTTTCTTTACAGCCTGCAGGATGTCTTGCCAAAAGTCCGCAGTTTCGCATTTTCCAGTCACTTGGGGGAAGTTAGTGCGTACTTCGATGACTATCCTGTCGAAAAAGCCATCGAATTAGTCAGTTGGAAATATGGCGGGGCCACCGATTACGGCAATAGCCTGCTGGACTTCGCCAAACTGGCCATGGACGATATCAGTAGCAATACCACAGTGATTATTCTCGGCGATGCCCGCAATAACCATAGCGATCCAAAACTGGAGATTTTGCAAAGCATCTACCAGCGTGCACAGCAGGTGATCTGGCTAAACCCCGAATCGCGCAGGGCCTGGGGAAGTGGCGATTCGGAGATGCTGCGCTACCAAAGCGCCTGTCATTTTAGCGCTGAATGCAATAACCTTAAGCAACTGGAGCGCATCGTCGACCAACTTCTCAAGAGCACTCGATAACCACCATGGCTTACCACTGCAAAGATTGCAGCTACCGCGGAGACAAAAGTGGTCAACTCGGCGAGTGCCCTGCCTGCGGATCTTATAACATCGTTAAACACGCCCTGACGCTTAAGGAACAATCGGCACCGGCTAAATGGCGTCTGTTCGCCCTGATACTGTTATGGGGCTGTCTGATTGCCATAATTATTGGGAAGCTAAGCCACTGAAACTCGGTGCTGAACACGTTCCATTCCCCTGTTCACTATTTGAGCTGGTGGTGGATCGCTATGCGGAGCCGCCGGGTGCTGGCAGCAACGCACACCCCATGCAACTTGACGAGTTGCTCGAGTACCTGAGAAGCATCGACAATTTCAACCTGTCGCCCTGGGTTGCCGTAGTGGGACAAACTGAAGCCATCGGTGATCCCGCGACACCTTCGCGCGAGCAGATCGCGATTTTGCGCTGGTTAGGCAAAGCACTGGAGCTCTGGGAGAAGCAATTTCCACTGGAGGGTCGCCTCGCGGCTCAGGTCCGCCGGCTCAAGCCACTGTCGGCCGCGCTGGCCATCATGGATCCCAGGTTTATGCAGCCGGGCGCTCACCCTCTTCACCAACTGCTGGATAACATTCAGGCCAGGGCCATTGGATGGCAGTTGCGACTGGAGCGAGCAGGGACCATTCTGGAGCAGCAGGTCACCAGAGCGGTTGACCAGTCCAGGAGTTGGTTCGATAACCACTCCACTGACCTGGCAGGTATTTGCACCGAATTTGCCGCGGCAGCAGAACGTGATCAGGCTCGAGCGCAGCGCATGGTTCAACGGGTGGTCGAAGCCGAAGCCGGGAAAGTCAAAACCGCCGCCGCCAAGCAGACCAGCGCGACGATGATCAATGCGCTACTGGAGAAGTATCCCGCTCCTGAAGAAATCGGCGAATTCCTTAAAGGACCGTGGTACACCAGCGCTCAACTGCTGTTTTTGAAGTTCGGGTCGGACTCCGAGAACTGGCAAAAGATGTCAACCACTACCGAGACATTGCTGGATTCACTGCAAAGCATGGAGGAGGCGCCAGAAGCGCGTCGCCAGTATATCTTTGAGGCTGTTACGCAGCTCCCGAAAGAGATGCGTCGCTGGCTGCTGAGTCTGCACCACGACACCGAAGCGGTGAATGAGGCCATGGGGCTGGTCGAACGCGCACACCTGCGTATCCTGCGCCGCCAAGCACTGGAATTAAATCACATCGATCCCATTGTGATCGAGGATACCAATGCGGGCGGGGCGCAAAATCAGAATGCACTGAAAAACTGGCACGAAGGGCAGTGGTTCAATGTGGATAGCGATGACGGCGTTATCCGCGCGCAACTGGTGCTCAAGGTAGAACAATCGCAGCAGCTCTTGTTCACCAATATGGCTGGAATAAAGGTCCTGCAGCTGAGCTATGCACAGTTTAGCCTCTTATTGGAACAGAATAAGGTGAAAGCCCTCTACAATGGAGCCAGTTTCAGCCTGTGTCTGGCCTATGCGGTGGGCATCGACTCTGTCGAAATACTAGGCGCGTTAGTGAATGCGCTGTCACAAACCGAACCTGCGTCGACACCGAGATTCGAATCGCAGCGGGACTTGGAACCCGAACCCGAACCCGAACCCGAACCCGAACCAGAACCAGAACCAGAACCAGAACCAGAACCAGAACCAGAACCAGAACCAGAACAGGAACCCGAACCGGAATCACAACCCGCGCAGGTGCCAGCTACAGCGACTCTCCAGCAGGAGCAACCACCGCGTCCGGCGCCAGGCAAACGTGACCGTCAAGCCAAGACAGTAACGCCAACAGCGAGCCAGTCTCCAAAACAACAACGACCTGCCGGCAAAAAGACAGCGCGCAGCGATGGCTTCCTCAGTGAACAGGCCGAGGAAATCAAGGCGCGCGGCGGCTATCTCACGCAACAAACCGTCGATCTGGAGACCGACGCAGACCTCACCGTCGGGCAGCAATCGCATGACAACACAGCTCAGGGCTTTCTTTCGGAACCAACCTTGGACAGCACCGCAAGCCAAGGCCAGCTTCTCACCGAGGAGTCGCCTGACGCCAGCGTAGGTCAGAGTTATCTCACAGAGCAGGCATCGGAACAGGAAATAAACCTGCCCATGGGCGCCTGGCTGGGTTTTCACGACGGTGAGACACCGCTGATGGCGCGACTGGCAGTGCACGATCCAGAGGAGGGTTACTATATTTTTGTGAACCGAAATGGTGTCAAAATGCGCCAGTTGAGCAGCCAGGAATTGCTATCACTGATAGACAGAGGTTTGGTCGATATTCTTGAAACCAACTCGAAATTCCGCAATGAAGTCACCGCAGTTCGAAAAAAACTCGATACATAGTGACGCGAGGGTGCCGCCCAATCAACCTGGGCCGAATTGGCCATTATCGAGACTTTCCAGGCTAAGCCCCGAGTAACTGACACTTTCTGGCTCCACCTCCTCGTTGGCGAACTTGATCTTGAGCCTCACGTTGTTTAGCGAGTCAGCATTGCGCAGCGCTTCGTCCTCAGTAATGAGGCCCTCTTTATAGAGCTCAAACAATGCGGTATCAAAGGTTTTCATGCCCGAAATCTCCGACTTATGCATGATTTCTTTGATGCCCTCCAATTCACCCCTGAGGATGAGGTCGGCTATCATGGGTGTACCTAGCAGCACTTCAATGGCCGCACAGCGCTTGCCCGTCACTGTTGGGATGAGTCGCTGCGACACAATGCACTGCAGGTTCATCGACAAATCCATTAACAACTGCGGCCGCCGCTCTTCCGGGAAGAAGTTAATAATGCGATCAAGGGCCTGGTTGGCATTGTTGGCGTGCAGCGTGGAGATACACAGGTGGCCGGTCTCCGCAAAAGTGATAGCGTGCTCCATGGTTTCACGGTCGCGGATCTCCCCGATCAGTATCACGTCCGGAGCCTGACGCAGTGTGTTCTTCAGTGCGTTATGCCAACTGCGTGTATCCACCCCGACTTCGCGCTGGTTCACGATGGATTTCTTGTGGCTGTGGACATACTCCACGGGATCCTCAATGGTCACAATATGGCCGCTGCTATTGCTGTTGCGATAATCGATCAGCGCGGCCAGGGACGTTGATTTACCAGAACCCGTCGCTCCCACAAACAGCAGCAACCCGCGCTTGCGCATAACCACCTCGGTGAGGATTGGCGGCAGGCGCAGGTCTTGCCAGCGCGGGATATCTGCAACGATGTTCCGCGCCACGATACCCACCTCGTTGCGCTGCAGAAAAATATTGACGCGAAAGCGGCCATAACCCGAGATGGACATGGCCAGGTTCATTTCCAGTTCCTGCTCAAAGGTAGCCCGCTGGGTTGAGTCCATAATCTCGTGGGCGATTTCCTTGATTTCCCCGGGCTGCAAGATCTCACTGGATATAGGCTTGAGCTCGCCCTGAAACTTGGCACACGGTGGAGCGCCCGTGCTCAAGTAAAGATCTGAGCCGTGCTCGGCAGACAGGATTTTCAGCCACTCGGTAATTCTCACTGGACACTCCTCCTGAATATTGCGTCATACTTTAGCAGCTTGCCGCCATCGGACAAGTGTCGCGAAGCACCGAATGACAGAATCCGATCATTCCCTTACCACGAAATTCGCCTACAAGGCCGATCCGTGATTTAGCAGGCGGTAGCCATAAGGCAACACCGCAAGTATTCTATGCAGCTGAGCATAGGTACCAGCCTGGAGCCACCACGTGGATAACACTCGCCCAACACCACTCATTGACGACATTGACGGCACGCGCCGCAAGCTGGAGTCCTGGATTTCGACGCATCGGGGACACGCAGTAACTATCACGGAAATCTCTATTCCTGAAGCCACCGGTATGTCCAATGTGACCCTGCTGTTTGACATTAATTGGCAGAAGCGCGGGCAGCATCACAGCGAACAGGTCGTGGCGCGACTACAACCGTCTATCGAACGTCCGGTGTTTCCCGATTATGACCTGAGTCTGCAGTACGCGGTCATGGAGGCAATCGGGCGCCACAGTGATATACCGGTACCGCAGTTGCGCGGACTGGAGACAGACAAATCCTTGCTGGGCGTACAGTTCTACCTTATGAAGCGCACCGAGGGTCGTATTCCCTCCGATATGCCACCCTACAACATGGATGGCTGGATGATGCATGAAACCACTGTACAGCAGCGTCAGGGTCTATGGCAGGCGGCCATAGACACCATGGCAAGGTACCACCGGCTGGACTACCAAAAGCTGGGTTTCGCCAAGCTCCACGAGCCCGGAAAAACGCCGCTGCAACAGCAATTGGCCTACTGGCAATATTATCTGGACTGGGCCTTCGAGGGCGACAGCCACACCATCTGCCAACAGTCGCTGAATTGGCTGCAGGCCAACCAGCCAGAGGATGAACCCACCGTACTGTGCTGGGGTGATGCCCGCCTTGGTAACATAATCTTCAAGCCAACGCTGGATGGCGTCGCTGCCGTGCTGGACTGGGAGATGGCCGTACTGGGCAATCCGGTGCAGGACCTGGCCTGGTTCAACTACCTCGATGCCACCTTCGCCGAGGGTCTGGGCATGCCGCGACTGGGCGGCCTGCCCACCTATGAGGAAACCATTGCCCGCTGGGAACAGGCCTCAGGATTCTCCGCACGTGACTACGGCTACTACCAGATTTTCGCCGGCTTGCGTTACGGCCTGATCCTGTCGCGCATCATGTTGGCCACTGGCCAGGACAGTGAGGTGCAGAACAATTTCGCCTGCCAGCTATTGCAGAGAACGATGGACAGGACTGCCTGAGCCAGCGCGAAGCGCCCACGTCTGCGCAGCTGTTAGCGCACCTGTACTCCACTGACATTGGCAGCTACACTTGGTGCCGTTTCAGGACTGCCACCCCGGGAGAGGTCTGCCCGGCACCCGCCTTGCGCTAGTCGCCAAGCCTGTTGATCAAAAGGAGTTTTCATTGTCTTCCCATTTGCTGAAGCAGTTGCAGGCATTGGCACAACCGAACGCGCGGGAAGCGATCACTGGTATCAATCGCGGTATTGAAAAAGAGAGCCTGCGCATTACCGCCGAGGGCAAGCTGGCCCAGACGCCGCACCCCGCTCGGCTGGGCTCCGCGCTCACACACGGTTCGATTACCACCGATTATTCTGAGTCGCTGCTGGAATTCATTACCCCGGTCAGCACCCGCATTGAAGAGTGTTTGCACCAACTGGAAGACATTCACAGCTTCACCTACCAGCAACTCGACGGCGATATGCTGTGGTCGGCCAGCATGCCCTGTATTGTGGCCGGCGATGCGGGCATACCGGTCGCACAGTACGGCAGCTCCAATGTGGCCCGCATGAAAACGGTGTATCGTTACGGGCTGGGTCACCGCTACGGGCGCCTGATGCAGGCCATCGCCGGTATTCATTACAACTTTTCCATGCCCGAGGCCTACTGGAACCATGCGTGGCACAGTGCCGGCCGGCCCGGTGTGCGGGCCGACTATATCAGTGAGCGCTACCTCGGACTCATTCGCAATTTCCGGCGCTATTCCTGGCTCCTGATTTACCTGTTTGGCGCCTCTCCGGCGGTATGCGCCAGCTTCCTCAAGGGCCGCGACAACCATGGCCTGCAAGCCTTTGATGCCGAGGGCAAGAGCCTGTACCTGCCCTATGGCACGGCGCTGCGCATGGGCGGACTGGGTTACAACAGCGACGCCCAAAAACGCCTCAACGTGTGTTACAACTCGCTCGACAATTACGTTAAAACGCTGTCCCAAGCCATTATGCAACCACACCCTGCGTACCGGGATATCCCCGCGGGCCAGAACGGGGACTACCAGCAGCTGAATGACAGTCTGCTGCAAATCGAAAACGAATTTTACAGTCCGATACGCCCCAAACGCGTCGTCAATGCAGGGGAGGCGCCGCTGCGCGCGCTGGTCAGGGCCGGGATCGAATATATCGAGGTGCGCTGCGTGGATATCAGCCCGTTCTCGCCGGTCGGGCTGGACGCCGCACAAATGCGCTTCATGGACACTTTCCTGTTGTATTGCCTGTTGGAAGAAAGTCCCGCCTGCGAGACTGACGAGCAGGTCACGCAGGCGGCCAATCTTGAGGCCGTGGTCAATTCCGGTCGACTACCGGGCCTGCTGCTCAACAATGGCAGCACCGATATTCCCATGGTGCAATGGGCCAATGAAATGCTCGACGACATGCGCCCTATCGCCGCGCTGCTGGATGCAGTGCACGAGTCCGGCAACTACAACGCCAGCCTGGAAAGCCAGCTCGCCAAGGTGGCAGATCCCGAGTTAACACCTTCCGCCCGTGTACTGCGCGAGATGCGCGAGCGGAACCTGTCTTTCTTTCGCCTGGCCATGACCTACAGCGAGCAATGGGCGCAGTACTTTCATGAGCGACCCCTGGCTACAGATACCCAGATCGCCTTCGATGAAGCGACTCACCGTTCACTGTTGGCGCAGCGCAAGATCGAGCAATCTGACAACATGAACTTCGAGCAATATCTCGACCATTTCTTCGCCCAATACAAAACCCTGTAAGCCGAGTGGCGGTGAACTTCTACCCGCAGTAGCAGTCTTCCGTGAGCAGTGTGCTGAGGTATTGCGATGACCAGGGCGCGATCGACCGTTGCACTGAGCAGAAAAAGCCCCTAGTGTACCTCCGTCACCCCGTTTGGCATCCCTAGTAGCGAGGCATTCGACACGCATGCTGCACTCTCTTTCTCCCCGACTGGTGTTTATAGGCCTGGTACTTCTAGCGCTCGCCTCCATGTTGTTTGCGCGGCTGTATTTACAGGAATACCTTGGACTGGAGGCCTGCCCCCTGTGTATGACGCAGCGGGTTTTTGTGGTGCTATGGGGCGTGATCGCCCTGCTCGGCGCTCTGCACAATCCCCGGCGCTGGGGTCGCAGGGTCTACGGCGCGTTATGTGGACTAGCTGCCATGGGCGGTGCTGCGGTAGCCGCCCGCCATGTGTGGCTACAACATCTGCCTGCAGACCAGGTGCCAGCCTGCGGTCCGAGCCTGGATTACATGTTAGACAACCTGCCTTTTCGGGACACGCTGAGCATCCTCCTGGCGGGCGACGGCAATTGCGCCACAATCGACTGGACCTTCCTCGGCTTCAGTATCCCGGAACAAACCCTGGCGTTGTTTTGTGCCGCGATACTGATCTGCCTGTGGCAGACCTTGCGTACCTTTCCTGCCACTCGTTAGCTGGAGCAGCAGTAGCCTGCCCGGCACCAGAACACACGTCGGTCAAATAGCCAAGCAGACAAGGACCTGATCATGCCCAACAAGAGAAGTGACCCGAAAGAGCAATTTGAGGCCGTAGAAGAACTGCTCACCCGCTGGCTCAAAGAGCGCAGAGCGGTTCTGGGGAAATACACAGAGATTGTCGTTACGCTGGACAGCCGTTTTGATGGTGATGCGCTGGAACAGCGCCAGAAAGCGCTTTGCGAGCTATTGGTAGACTACGTTTCTGCGGGCCACTTTGAGGTGTTTCACGAGTTGCTCAATGAAGCGGAAAGTTTTGGCGACGACAGCTACGCCCTGGCTGAGAAACTGGTGCCCGCCATTGGCGACACCACGGAGGTTATCCTCGCGTACGATGAAAAATACGGCAATGCCGGGGGTCACAAGGAAAAATTAAAGCGCGATCTTTCAGCCCTGGGGGAGGTACTGGAGTCGCGCTTTGTGCTGGAAGACCGACTGATCGCCGGTCTACACAATCGACACAGGCGCCTGGTAAGAAGTCAGGCGCCACGGTCTACCTAGACGTCTACTTGGCAGCAGGCTGCGCCGCTGCTCCAGCGTCGCCCTTTTTCTCCGGGCCGGGGATGGCAACCAGTTCCACCTCAAAGACCAGCGCTGCGTTAGGTCCGATCACTTGTCCGGCGCCGCCGGCGCCGTAGGCCAGCTCGGGCGGAATCACCAGCTTCCATTTGGACCCTGCGGGCATCAGTTGCAGTGCCTCGGTCCAGCCGGGAATGACCTGGCCGACACCAAAGGTCACCGTCTCACCGCGACTGTAGGACGAATCAAACTCCGTGCCATCCACCAGCGTGCCGCGATAATGCACTTCCACCGTATCATCCGCGCTAGGCTTGGGCCCGGTACCAGCTGTAATAACCTCGTACTGCAGGCCAGATTTGGTAGTCACCACTCCTGCTTTGGCCGCGTTTTGGGCCAGGAATGCCGCCGCCGCCGCCGTGTTGGCTTCGCTCAGGGCCTTCTGGGCTACTTCATGCTCAGCCGCCGCTTTTTCCTGATAGGCCTGCATTTCAGTGGCGATTTCCTCTTCGGTCATCCGTGACTTTGCGCCCGTAATAGCATCGGATACCCCGGAACTGAAAGGCGCCGAATCCAGCGGCACACCATCGGCCTTCATGCGTTGGCCAATATTGTAGCCAATCCCGTAGCTCAAACGCTGTTCAGTAGTCGCCAGATCGGCACTTGCGGGTGCCTTGGCTGCATCGCCAGCAGGTGCCTTGGCTGCATCACCAGTCGTATCGGGCATTTTTATTTTGTCACAAGCTTGCAAGGCAACAACGCTGACCAAGGCAAGGGGCAGTAGATACTTCTTCATAGTTCGTTCCATAAGTAGTGAATAGTGGTCAAAGAAATTGTGAGAATTGCGAACACCCCTGTCACAGCAAGGGCTTGCTCGGGGCACCAATCGGTCACCCGCGATCCATTTACCGGAACCCTCCGGCTCGAGTCCGCAGGGCAGCACGCACTCGTAACGGGCCTTCATCTTACTACCCGCTTCTTCCGTGCGCTAGCCCTGCATCACAGCGGGAACAGTGTGACCAGGCGCTCTATGAAAGGTTCCCAGCCCGCTTCCTCCGGGCAGGCGAACTGCGCCACCAGCACCAGATTTTGCCGCAGTGGCTGCAGGGTTCGGGGTGAGCCCAGAGTATGTTGGAAGTAGATAAACATCATGTCCTGCTGCTGCTGTTCAGCGCGCAGCTCCAGAGTTTTGATCTCATTACACACACCCGCCGCTGGCGGGTAAGCCTGCAGTTGCCGGCGCAGATCGCGCAATGGCTTGACCACCTGGTCCCGCCAGTCGACGACAACCGTCTCCACCCCGGCCACATGCTCGGCGCTGAGAGGCTGGTCCATACGTGCCATCCATGCCGCATACAACAACAGATTGACATCCAGGCCAAAGGTGTCCTGCAGCGTCAGACACGTCGATGCCACCTCGTCCAGAGCGTAGACCGCCAGCGAATAGTCCCAAAACGGGTTGCTCATACTGTAACCGGTGCGCCTCGTCGTTGACGCTGAACCTTACACCAGCGTCGCGGTTGCACACTAGCCCATAGCGCGCGCGGCAGGTAGAATTCTCGGCCTCATGATCATACTGCGCGACATCGCCCTGCGCCGCGGCAGCAAACTGCTGCTGCAGGATGCCAATGCCACCCTACAACCCGGCCAGCGACTGGCACTGATTGGGGCCAATGGCAGTGGCAAATCCAGCCTGTTCTCACTACTGCTGGGCGAGCTGAGCGCCGACGCCGGCACCATCGAAGGCATGAGCACGCTGCGACTGTCCCATATGGCGCAGGAAATACACATGACTGCACTACCGGCAGGAGAGTATGTGTGGCGCGGGGATGCACTGTTGGCTCGCTTGCGCGACGAAGTCGCGGCGCAGGAAGCGGCCGGTGCATTCGATAAAGCGGCCCGTACTCACAGCCAGCTGGAGGAGATTGACGGCTACAGCGCCGAGCGCCGCGCGCAGCGCTTACTGCAGGGCCTTGGTTTTGCCGAGGATGCAGCCGGGCGCGCAGTGAGTGATTTTTCAGGGGGCTGGCGCATACGCCTCAATCTGGCGCGCGCGCTGATGACACCCTCGGACATCCTGTTACTGGACGAACCCACCAACCACCTGGACCTGGATGCCACACTGTGGTTACAGCAGTGGCTGCAGCAGTACCCCGGCACCCTGCTGATGATTTCCCATGACCGTGATTTTATTGATGCCACCTGCGAACGCATCCTGCATATCGAGCAACAGCAACTCGTTACCTATAAAGGTAACTACTCCGAATTCGAACGGCACAGGGCCGAGCGCCTGGCCAACCAGCAAGCTGGCTACGAGAAGCAGCAGCGACGCATCGCGGAAATCGATGATTTTGTACGCCGCTTTCGCTACAAGGCCACCAAAGCCAAGCAAGCGCAGAGCCGGCTGAAGGAACTGGAGCGCATGCAGACCCTGGCTCCGGCTCACGCCGACTCGCCCTTTGACTTCAGTTTTCCGCCGCCCGCGCGCAGCAGTGATCCACTGCTGCGTCTGGACGAGGCCACTCTCGGCTACGGCAACACCGCAGTGCTTTCCAGTGTGAACCTGCAATTGCGCCCGGGCAGCCGCTACGGCCTGCTGGGCAGAAACGGCGCGGGGAAATCTACCCTGCTGAAAAGCCTCATCGGTGAACTGCCCCTGCTGGGCGGCGCTCGCACCATGGGAGAGCATTTGAGCATCGGCTATTTTGACCAACAGCAACTGGAAGCTCTGGACATGCAGGCCAGCCCGGCCCTCCATCTGCAGCGCCTCAGCCCCGCGGCACGGGAACAGGATATTCTCAACTTCCTGGGCGGGTTCAATTTCCGTGGTACTGCCGCCACCAGCGCCGTCGCCCCTTTTTCAGGCGGGGAAAAAGCGCGCCTGGCGCTGGCCATGGTGGTATGGCAAAAGCCCAACCTGCTGGTGCTGGATGAGCCCACCAACCACCTGGACCTGGACATGCGCCACGCCATGGAAATCGCCCTGCAGGCCTACGATGGCGCGCTGGTGCTGGTCAGCCACGACCGCCACATGCTGCGCAATACCGCAGAGGAATTATTGCTGGTACACGATGGTCGCGTCGAGGAATACCGGGAGGATCTGGAAGGCTATGAGCGGTGGATTCTATCGAGCTACCGGCAAACAGAAAAACGCGACGCCGCCACCAGCGACACGTCGCGCAAGGAAAAGCGTCAGCAGGCGGCGACGCAGCGCGACAAACTGCGTCCGCTACAGAAACAACTGGATACAACCGAAGCGGAGATGGGCGAAGTTAACCTGGCCCTGCAGGAGCTGCGGGAACAGCTGGGCAACACCGAGCTGTATAGCGAAGCTAACAGGCCGACATTGGCCAACCTGCTCAAACGCGAGGGCGAACTTAAAGTGCGCGCAGCGGAACTTGACGACATTTGGCTGGACCAACAGCAGACGCTGGACGAATTGACGCAGGAATTGATATGACTCCCACCCTAAAGCAGGCATTGAGCAAAGTCCCCGAAGTAACGCTTGGCTTCTGGATCATCAAGGTTCTCGCTACCACGCTTGGCGAAACCGGAGGTGACGCGGTCTCCATGTCGATGGACCTTGGGTATCTAGTGGGCACCATCATCTTTATGACGCTCTTTGTCGCTGCGGTTGCAGTGCAAATACGCGCCAAAGAATTTCATCCCCTCCTGTATTGGACCACCATCATCGCATCAACTACCGTCGGCACTACATTGGCGGATTTCGCCGATCGCTCTCTTGGCATTGGCTACCTGGGTGGTTCGGTTCTGCTCGGACTATTGCTAATTGCAACGCTAGTGGCCTGGTATAAGACGCTTGGCTCCATCGATGTTGGCTCAGTCCATTCACCACAGGCCGAGGTATTCTATTGGCTGACCATCATGTTTTCACAAACCCTGGGCACAGCTTTGGGTGACTGGACGGCTGACACGGCCGGCCTAGGCTATCTGGGAGCCGCGCTTATTTTCGGCGGTGGCTTACTACTGATTGTCGCGGCTTACTATTTCACAGCCATGTCGCGCACACTGTTATTCTGGTCGGCGTTTGTTCTGACTCGTCCGCTGGGGGCGGTGGTCGGTGATTTCCTGGACAAACCGGCAGCCCAAGGTGGTTTGGAGTTTAGCCGCTATAGCGCAACGGGAGTCTTGCTGCTGGCTATTGTCATATTGATCATCGCCCTGCCACAACGCGCAGCACAAAAGTCTCACTAAACGATATGATTTATGGCCTAAAGCGGCAGCACTCAAAGCCAACTGACGGTTGCAGCAAACGCAATTTCTCGTCACGACTTAATTTTTTGATGGACGCCTCTCGGCGCTGTGCGGCGCTGCGGTCCGACTCGGTGCCAGACCACACTAATTCAACAGGACGGCGGCCTCGCGTATAGCGGGAGCCACCTGCCAACTCACCGTTGTGTTGCAGCAGGCGCCGTTGCAGGTCGCGCGCCACACCGGTATAAAGCGATCCATCGGCACAGCGCAGTATATAAACATGCCAGGCGTTATCCACGACATCAGGCCAGCGCCAGCACTTCCTTAACGCATTGGCTAATACCGCTATAGGCCTCAGATACGCCGCCGGCCAGCATATAGGCTGGTGTTGTAACCAACTTGTGCCTGACATCGACGCGCGCTTCGTCTACCGGGCACAGCAGGTGTTCTGCGCCCGTGGCCGTGATCGCCGCCGCCGTGTCCGCATCATTGCCGATAGTGATGCGGGCACCCTCGCCACAGATAGCGGCGGCCATCACCGGGGCGATACAAATCAGGCCGATGGGCTTGCCTTGTTGATGGAACGCGCGCGCCAGCTGCAGAAAGTCGGGCTGTACCACCATCGCGGCACCGGCCACGGCAAAATTACTCAGATTCTTGGCCGCGCCAAATCCTCCGGGCACCAGCAGCGCATCAAATTCATCGACGCTGGCGTCCTTCACGTCCTGTATTCTGCCCCGGGCGATACGCGCTGCTTCCACCAGCACATTGCGCGCTTCACCTTCCACCACCTGCCCGGTGAGGTGATTGATCACGTGCATCTGCTGCACATCCGGCGCAAAGCACTGGTATGTCGCACCCTGCTGCTCCAGGCACAGGAGTGTAAGTACCGCCTCATTGATCTCTGCGCCGTCGTAAAAACCACACCCCGCCAGCACTACGGCAACTTTGCTCATCGGTCTTCTCCCTGTTCAATAATGGTGTGCCCGATCGCAGGCAAGGAACTTCACGGAAACATACTACCCCACCGGACTGCGAGCTTAACCTCGATTCCACCGATGATAACGCTCCACCCAGCGCAGCAGACCCTCGGGCTTGCGCGCCTTGCGCCATTCGCCGGCCACAAACTTGTTGCCCTCGCTCAGGGTCGGGTAGATATGAATGGTACCCAGTATTTTACCAAGGCCGAGACCATGCTTCATGGCCAGTACGAACTCATTGATCAACTCCGAGGCATGGTACCCGACGATGGTGGCACCGAGAATACGGTCGCGACCGGGTGCAGTCAGTACCTTGATGAAGCCATGTGCTTCGCCATCGGCAATGGCGCGATCCAGGTCGTCGAGTTCGTAGCGCGTGACCTCATAGGCAATGTTCTGCGCCCGCGCCTCTTCTTCATTGAGTCCGACCCGAGCCACCTCGGGATCGGTGAACGTCGCCCACGGCACCACCGAATAGTCGACCTTGAACCGGCGAAAGCGGCCGAACACGGCGTTCACCGCCGCATACCAGGCCTGGTGACTGGCCATATGGGTAAACAGGTAGGGACCGGCCACATCCCCGCACGCCGAGATGGTGGGTATGGCGCTGCACAGGTACTCATCCACTGCAATCGTTCCCGCTGCGCCAACAGCGATGCCCAGATCTTCCAGACCCATATCCTCCACATTGGCACTGCGCCCTACAGCGAGCAGGACACGGTCAAAACTCACGATCTGCTGTCCGCGCCCGGTACTGAACACACAGGTTTGTTCGCCCTCGCCGGCGCTAAACAACAGCGGGTCATAATTGAGGTGTACTGCCACACGCTGGCGCTGCAATGCACCGTGTACCAGCGCGGCCACCTCCGAGTCTTCCCTGGGCAGTATCCGATCGGCGTGTGTCACCAGGGTGACACTACTACCCAGGCCTGCAAACGCCTGCGCCAGTTCACACCCGATAGGCCCTGCTCCGACAACCAGCAGGCGCTGTGGCAATTCGGTGATCTCCCACACGGTGTCGGATGTCAGGTAGTCCAGCGTTTTGAGACCGGGTACATCAGGCACACGCGGACGAGCGCCACTGGCAATCACGATGTTACGCGCAGTGAGTGTCTGCCCATTAACCTGCACTGCCCAGGGCGAGAGAATGCGCGCCGCACCCTGTACACAGTTCACGCCCAGCGACGTGAAGCGCTCTACTGAATCGTGTGGCGCAATGGTGCTGACAATATCCTGCACCCGCTGCATGACCTTGGGAAAGTTCACCGCTACGGTCATAGGCGCCAACCCGAACTCCTCCGCCCGCCGCGCATACTGTGCGACACGCGCGGACCGAATCAGGGCCTTGCTGGGCACACAGCCGGTATTCAGGCAGTCACCCCCCATCTTGTGCCGCTCGATGAGCGTCACTTTAGCCTTTACGGTCGCGGCAATGAGAGATGCAACCAGACCCGCCGAACCGGCACCAATCACTATCAGGTTATTATCGAACTGTTTTGGCTTGACGTAGGGCGCCAGAATTCGGCGGCGCTGCACATAAGCCAATAACCATCGGGCGATAAACGGAAATAGGGCTAACAGTACAAACGAACCCAATAGTGGTCCGGAAACAATTCCGGACAGGGACTCCAACCGCCCCAGCTGAGTACCCGCGTTAATATACACTGCCGTCCCCGGCAACATGCCCAACTGCGATACCCAGTAATAGGGCCAGGTACGAATCGGCAGCAAGCCCATCAGCAGGTTAATCAGGAAGAACGGAAAGAGTGGAACCAGGCGCAAAGAGAATAGATAGAAAGCCCCATCTTTTTCAAAACCGGCATTCAGCGCTCCAAGGTGTCGCCCAAAGCGCTGCTGCACCCAGTCGCGAAGAAGGACACGTGATGCCAGAAATGCCAGGGTAGCACCTATCGTGCTGGCAAATGATACCAGCAGCAGCGCATACCAGAACCCAAACAAGGCGCCGCCCGCCAACGTCATCACCGCCGCGCCCGGCACCGACAGCGCCGTCACCGCAACATACCCCGCGAAATAGATCAGGCCCGCCAGCAGTGGATTATTGGCGTACCACTGGCGCAGATCACCGATACGCTGTTGCAGTGATTCGAGCTGTAGATAGCTGCCTAGACCAAAATAAAACCAGGCGGCGAAGGCTAGCCCGACCAGCGTAAGGATAGTGATTTGTTTTTTGTGCACAGTGAAACCCCGGACACGGTAGCGGTGATTGAAGGATGCGGAAAGACTACGCCTTCAATTACGACAAGACTACAACTTCATGGCGCTGTACTTATGCGTCTGATGCAGAGATCACCTCGCAGAACGTATCTATAGCAACCAGCTATATCAGCATGCCAAAAAACTCTAGCGCCGCAGTTGTACGCCGACCATCAGGTGTTATGATTATCGCCCTTCAAAACAACGCCGCAAAGGGTCTGCGGATCAAACGGAGAAGAGCATGAGCAATCAGATCGTACACGTCAGCGACGCTACTTTTGACACAGAAGTGTTGAATTCCACCATCCCTGTACTGGTGGACTTCTGGGCGGAGTGGTGCGGTCCCTGCAAGATGATCGCTCCGATACTCGATGAGATCGCCGCCGACTACGGTGGGAAACTTAAGGTGTGCAAGGTCGATGTGGATGCCAATCCCGAGATTCCACAAAAGTTTGGTATTCGCGGCATTCCGACCCTGATCATGTTCAAGGGCGGCAATGCCGAGGCCACTAAGGTCGGCGCACTGTCCAAGACGCAATTAACAGATTTCATCCAGGAAGCGATCTAAAAGTTCGGGATCCCGGCTCATCCGAACTCCCGACAGGCCAAATGGATCTCTTTAATTGACAGAAAAAAGCGGTAGACGGCCCTAGCGGGCCGTGCTACATTTCAACCCATTGCACATTCCTGTGCCATAACAAAAACTCTGCAACCCACGTTAAAGCTACTGATAGTTGGCATCGCCAACCGGCGTTCGGTTACACCCTATTCCTCCCTCTAATCACTCGTGCACACGTTTTTTCCTATGAATCTAACTGACTTAAAAACCAAAACCACTCAAGAACTTATCGATATCGCCAAAGAGATGGGCCTGGAAAACATGGCCCGCTCGCGCAAGCAGGATATTATTTTCGCGGTGCTCAAGCGCCACGCAAAGAGTGGCGAAGACATCTACGGCGATGGCGTGCTGGAAATATTACAGGACGGCTTTGGCTTCCTGCGCTCCGCTGACAGTTCATATCTGGCGGGACCCGACGATATCTACGTCTCACCCAGCCAGATTCGCCGCTTCAACCTGCGCACCGGGGACACCATATCCGGCAAGATTCGCCCACCAAAAGACAGCGAGCGCTACTTCGCCCTGTTAAAGGTAGACGAGGTCAACCTCGACAAGCCGGAAAGCTCCAAGCATAAAATTCTGTTTGAGAACCTCACACCCCTGTTCCCGGACCAGCGCCTGATGCTGGAAACCGGCAGCGGCAGCACCGAGGACCTCACCAGCCGCATCATCGATTTGGTAGCTCCCATTGGCAAGGGCCAGCGTGGTCTGTTGGTGGCGCCGCCCAAGGCGGGCAAAACCATCATGATGCAAAATATCGCCCAGGCGATCATCACCAACAACCCCGAGTGTTACATCATCGTGCTGTTGATTGATGAACGCCCGGAGGAAGTGACTGAAATGCAGCGCTCGGTGGGTATTCGTGGCGCCGAGGTCGTGGCCTCCACCTTCGATGAGCCACCCTCGCGCCATGTACAGGTGGCCGACATGGTGATTGAGAAGGCCAAGCGCCTGGTAGAGCACAAAAAGGACGTGGTCATCCTGTTGGACTCCATCACCCGCCTGGCCCGCGCCTACAACACAGTGATTCCCAGCTCCGGCAAAGTACTGACCGGTGGTGTCGACGCCCATGCCCTGGAGCGCCCCAAGCGCTTCTTCGGCGCAGCGCGGAATATCGAGGAAGGCGGCAGCCTGTCCATTATTGCAACCGCCCTGGTCGACACCGGCTCCAAGATGGACGAGGTGATCTACGAGGAATTCAAGGGCACCGGTAATCTGGAACTGCACCTGGATCGCAAGATCGCGGAGAAGCGCGTTTACCCGGCCATCAATATTCGCCGCTCCGGTACACGCCGGGAGGAGTTGATCACGGCCGATGATGAATTACAGCGTATGTGGATTTTGCGCAAACTGCTGCACGGTATGGAAGATCTGGCTGCCATTGAGTTTCTGTCTGACAAGCTCAAGGAAACCAAAACGAACGATGAGTTCTTCAAGTCGATGAAGCGCAAGTAGCGCTGCCTTGCGGCGGCGCTGCATGCGTTGCCACTCGTTGTTACAACGTGTAGTGTCGAACGTTATACGCTGACGGATTGACGGCATTGTGAAATACACCGACCTCAGAAGTTTTATTGCCGAGCTGGAGAAGCGCGGCGAGCTGGTACGCATCAAGGCCGAGGTCGATCCCAAACTTGAAATGACCGAAATTGCCGACCGCACGCTACGTGCGGGCGGACCTGCCCTGCTATTTGAGAACCCCAAAGGCTACCCCACGCCAGTACTCGTCAACCTGTTTGGCACACAGCAGCGCGTCGCCCTGGGTATGGGAGCACGCGACCTGAACGCCCTGCGTGACATCGGCGAAATACTCGCCTACCTGCGCCAGCCCGATGTACCCAAGGGTATGCGCGACCTCTGGGAGAAGGCCCCCCTGCTCAAACAGGTGTTGCTCATGGCACCCAAGGTGGTGCGCAACCCACCGTGCCAATACCACGCGAAACAGGGCGCACAGGTCGACCTCAACCTGCTGCCCATTCAAACCTGCTGGCCGGGAGACGCGGCGCCATTGGTTACCTGGCCACTGGTCATCACCCGTGGTCCGAACAAGGAGCGCCAGAACTTGGGGATTTATCGCCTGCAACTGCTGGCGCGCAATAAACTGATTATGCGCTGGTTGTCGCATCGAGGTGGTGCGCTCGATTTCCGGGAGTGGCAGCGACTGCACCCGGGCAAACGCTACCCGGTGGCGGTGGCACTGGGCGCCGACCCGGCCACCACGCTGGCGGCAGTAACCCCTATTCCCGATACCATTTCGGAATACGCCTTCGCCGGACTGCTGCGCGGAAGCAAGACGGAGCTGGCGGAATGCTTCACACCGCTGTGCCGCGAGCACGGCCTGCAAGTACCAGCCACCGCTGAATACATTCTGGAAGGATACATCGAGCCGGGCGAGATGGCGGATGAAGGTCCGTTTGGCGATCACACCGGGTATTACAACGAGGTGGAACGCTTTCCGGTGTTTACCGTTGACGCCATCACCCATCGCGAGTCACCGATCTACCACAGCACGTATACCGGGCGCCCGCCCGACGAGCCAGCGATACTGGGCATGGCGCTCAATGAAGTGTTCATCCCGATTCTGCAAAAACAGTTTCCGGAGATCGTGGATTTTTACCTGCCACCGGAGGGCTGTTCCTACCGCCTGGCCGTGGTCACCATACGCAAGGAATACCCCGGACATGCCAAGCGCGTCATGCTGGGCGTGTGGTCGTTCCTGCGCCAGTTCATGTACACCAAGTTTGTTATTGTGACCGACGAGGATGTGAACGCCAGGGATTGGAAAGATGTTATCTGGGCAATGACCACCCGTATGGACCCGCAGCGGGACTGCGTCTTCATCGAGAACACACCTATCGACTATCTGGACTTTGCCTCACCGGTGTCTGGGCTGGGCTCTAAAGTCGGTTTTGATGCCACCAACAAATGGCCGGGGGAAAGCCAGCGCGAATGGGGCCGCCCTATCGCCATGGAGCCCGCAGTAAAGCAGCGTATCGATGAACTGTGGGATGAGCTCGGCATCACGCTTTAGCGGGCGCCATAACATTTGGATGCAGGGCGCCGCAGCGCGCACATACACTATAGACGCGCCAGCAAGCGGCTGTCAGTGACAGCTCTATCGGGCATGGGCAGTTCTGGCAACATATCTTCGCGCAGTAATAATCCCTCGCGAAAGTAGGCGGCGGCCACCTGGGGTTCGCCAAGAGCCGTCAGCAGGCGGCCCAATTCAGCACAGATCTCGGGGCTGCGTTCCAACCGGTAACTGCTCTCGAAATAGTCCCGTGCCTTGCCCCACAGTTTTTCTCGAGCCGACAAACGGCCCAGGCACAGCAATAGCTGCGGTTCTTCAGGATGAGCCATCAGCCAACTTTCAGCCCGGGCCAGCTGGCCGGTCGCATTTACGCTGTGCACATAACCGTACTGGCGCACCAGCGTCGTGCTCCACTCCTGTTTCAGGGCATACAACAGGGCGTCCTCCGCCGCATCCTGATCTCCCCGCTTGATCAAGTTACCCACGTAGGCCGCGACCAGTGTGGCATCGCGCTGCAACGCCTTGGGCACCTTGAGCCAGCTCGCGCGCAGCTGCTGCAGATCGGAACCACTGTGTGCAAAGCGATGCTGGTAAACCTGGCGCGTCAGTTGCTCAAATTCCTCAGCGGTGAGTAACTTGTGTTTTTGCAGCTGCGGCAACAGTTCGAGCAATTTTTCCCAGTCTTTTAAGCCCTCGTACGCCTGACGCAAAAGATTCAAGACATGTGGATGGCGAGCAACGTTACGGGTGGCCTGATCCAATGCCGTCACCGCCTGCTGATACTCCCCGTCTTGCAACTTCAGCTCAGCCCGGACGAACTCCAGCGCGACGGTAGCGCCCGGCTCCACATCGCCGGCAGTACGCAAATACTCATCCACTTTCTCGGTGTCATGCAATTGCGCACTGGCGCGCGCGGCCAACAAATAGTTAAGCAATGGCGCCTCGTTGTGCTGCGCCCCGCGCACTAACTCGCGCCGCGCTGTGAGCCAGTTGCCCTCGGTGAAGCTGATCACGCCACGCGTAGTGTGGCGCAGCGCATTACGCGCCTTGCGTGCTCCCAGCCAAGACACCAGAGAGCGCCGCCCACCGACAATCCAGTAGATCAGCTGCAGTAGCAGGTAAATCGCCAAGACCGATAGCAGGAGTAGCAGTAGCCCCACCCACAGGCTGGACTCCAGCGTATAGTTTGCATAGGACACCAGCACATAGCCGGGATCGGTCTCGATGACGGCAACAATGCCAACACCGAGCAGCAGCGCGACGAGAGCGATAGCAAAAAGCTTGCGCATGCGCTACTGGCCGCCTGCGGAGGGTACACGCTGTTGACTGGCCTCTTCCAAGGCCAGCAGTGAACGCGAGATATCGGGTTGCGGAACAAACACCGTGAGCTCCACCAGCCGCGAGATCTCGACCGCTATGGCACGGGCGGTGACTTCATCCGACTCCCGAAACTGTGCCAGCCACTGCTGCGCGCGATCCAGACTGGCAGTGTACAAATTCTGGTTACCGGAAAGAGCGGCCACCTGGGCCTGCTCCAGCAGCATGCGCAGGTTCTGCCGTACCAGACCCTCCCACTGCGGGTCCATCAGTGCCTGCATGGGCACATCCCGTCGCCGGATAATAAGGTAATCAGAAAGCTTGGCCAGCGCCGCCGCATAGCCCTGTTGCAAACGACCCTGCCAGTCACTGGCCGCTATCGTCGGCGGCTGTGCGGCCGGCTCCGGTAGTCGGAATATGACCAATCCGTCGGCCTGTTCAAGCAATGCGGCCAGACGCAAATAGATGCCCTCCACGTCTACTCGGGGGATCGCTCGTAATGAGGCTATATCCAGGGCAATTGCAGCACGCACCGCGTGCAGGCTCGCGTCATCCAGTTCAAGCAGCACGCCATCGGCACTATTGAGCAGAGCTTGGGCGGCAACCGGATCGCCCGCCATCACCAGGCGCTGATTGGCCAGACGCAGCAGATGGCCGGCTTCCGCCAACAACCAGCTGTCGCGGTCACTGGCACTAAAGCGCGCCAGTTCCTTCTGCTGCTGTGACACCTCTGCTTCTACCGCGTCCAGGCGACCGGAGATGCGCGCAGTCTCATCGTCCAATGTGGTCCTGAAAGTGCCAAGACCGGAGCGCAACTCCTGTTGCCAGCGATCGCCCAGCATCTCCAGGGTATTCTGCTTTTGCTGCGAGGAGGTTTCCAGTTGCGCTAGGCGCTGGGCCAGGGCGGCCTCTCTGGCCTGCCCTTTGCGCAATTCCCAAACGACCGCCCCAGCCAGTGCGACAACCAATAGTAAAGACAACCAGGCGACAGCCGAGGATACCCGGCGCCGCGCTGTCAAAGGCTTGCCACCAGCTGTTATCGGGGCACCCTGGTCCAGCGATTTCTCTACTGCAGATACCACGCTATTCGACGCCTCACCCTGTTTTTCATTGTGCGTTGTTTCGTGCTCGCTCACGGGTCATTCTTCCGTGCCGGCTCGCCATTCCTGCAGGGCGTGGAGCATTGCCCCATCCGAGGCATTGGCCGCGATCACGATCTGCTCAAAACCGGCCTTGTGCGCCATATGGGCCACCCGTGGTGACGGCACGATCAAGCCTATGTGTTTTAACTTAGTGGTTTCTGCCGGGCTAAGCAATACCTGCAGGTTGGCGAGGCCTTCACCACTGCTGAGCATAATCACGTCGATAGCCCAACGCGCCACTTTCGTCGCAAGCTCGCCTGCTGGAACGAGCGGGAGACTGCGACGGTAACAGGCCAGCTCGTCAACCGCAGCGCCGCGGCGGCCGAGTTCGGTTGCCAGCGTATCGCGACCGCCCTCCCCCTTGATGATCAGTACGCGCTGTTCACGCACCTGCTGTAGCGCGGGAACTGCCAGCAAACCCTCGCTGCTCATGACACTACCCGGAGTGATGGCCACAATACCAAAGCGTTCGAGCCCGGCGGCGGTGGCGGCGCCGATGGCGTACCAATTGAGACCTGTCGGCAGCTGCGGCCAGCAATCCTCCACCAGCGCCATACCAAAGTGCACTGCGTTGGCACTGATGAAAACAACATGCTGGTAAAGATCCAGATTCAGCAGCAGCTGGCGTTGTGTCGCAGGCAGCTGCTGACATGCGGTCAACACCAGCAGAGGCTGGCTATGGGCCTTGTAGCCGGCCGCGTCAATCGCAGCGCACAGGGTATCGGCAGCCTCCCCTGCTGGGCGCGTCACCAACACTCGCAGCCTGCCTACAGGGGACTCACTCACCATAGACCTCGGCCAGAATGGCAGCGGCACCCTGCGACAAAAGATCCTCCGCCACCTGAATTCCAAGCTGCTCGGCCGCCGCCGCAGGCGCTGTCGCTTGCGCACGTAGAATCTGTGAACCGTCAGGCTTACCCACCAGGCCGCGCAACCACAATTGCTCGCCACCATCCACCAACTCGGCATAACAGGCGATAGGCACCTGGCAGCCGCCTTCCAGGTGGCGGTTCATGGCGCGCTCCGCAGTAACGCGACTGGCGGTCGGTTCATCGTGCAGCGGCTGCAGCAGGGAATGCACCGCACTATCCGCGCTGCGCAGCTCTATACCCACAGCGCCCTGACCGCCGGCAGGCAGGGAATCAACAAGGTCCATGCGCTGCGCAATACGCTGCGTAAATCCCAGGCGCATAAGTCCGGCGCTGGCCAAAATGATGGCGTCGTACTCCTCCTCGTCTAACTTGCGCAGCCTTGTATTGACGTTACCCCGCAAAAATTTGATGTCGAGATCGGGGCGTCGCGCGCGCAACTGACATTCCCGCCGCAAGCTGGATGTGCCCACCACACTGCCGGCCGGCAACGCGTCCAGCGTCCGGTAGCGATTGCTGACAAACGCATCGGAAGGATCTTCCCGGGCGCAGATAACCCCGAGGCCAAGCCCTGTCGGGAACGCCATGGGGACATCTTTCATGGAGTGCACCGCAATGTCGGCACGGCCATCCAGCAGCGCCTCCTCCAGCTCCTTGACGAACAAACCCTTACCGCCCACCTTGGCCAGCGGCGTATCCAGCAACTGGTCGCCGCGCGAGGTGATACCCAACAACTGCACCTCCAGATCGGGGTGCGCCTGGCGCAAAGCAGCGCGGACAAATTCCGCCTGCCACAAGGCCAGGGGGCTCTCCCGGGTGGCGATGATCAGGGTGCGCGACATGCTCGGGATTCCATAAATTTAAGCCAGTAATGATACCAGATGGCGGGCAAAACTTGGACCGAGGCATTTGTTCAGCTGATATACTGCCCGAAACAAATCTGGCGAAATCGTATCCAGAAAACGTGGCAACAACGGAATTTCCAACACTATGAGCCAAGAAAAAGACACCAGCAAACTGTGGGGCGGCCGCTTCAGTGAAGCGACCGACGCCTTCGTACAGCGCTTCACCGCCTCTGTAGCATTCGACCAGCGCATGGCCGCCGAGGATATTGCAGGTTCGGTGGCGCACGCCCGGATGCTATGCAGCGTCGGGGTACTCAGCCCTGGTGAGCTGGAGGAAATCGAAGGTGGCATGGCCCAGGTGCAACAGGAAATCGCCGAGGGCGCCTTCCAATGGTCCATCGAGCTGGAAGATGTGCACATGAATATCGAAGCGCGACTCACCGAACTGATCGGTGTCACCGGCAAAAAACTGCACACTGGTCGCTCGCGCAACGACCAGGTAGCCACCGATATTCGCCTGCACCTGCGCGCGGCCATCGACCGTATTGCCGGCGAACTCACCCGCTTGCAGCGCGGCACCATTGATCTGGCGGCGGCGCATACCGACACCATCATGCCAGGCTTCACCCATTTGCAGACCGCGCAGCCTGTGGTCTTCGGCCATCACCTGCTGGCGTGGAACGAAATGCTGGAGCGCGATTACGGCCGCCTGATCGACTGTCGGGCGCGTCTCAATCAGTCACCGTTAGGCGCGGCCGCACTCGCCGGCACCACCTACCCTATTGATCGCGCCCATACGGCAGCTGCACTGGGTTTCGACAAGCCGACAGAAAACTCGCTGGACTCCGTATCCGACCGCGACTTTGCCATCGAGTTTTGCGCCTTTGCGGCACTGCTGATGACCCACTTGTCGCGCATGTCGGAAGAGCTGGTGCTGTGGACTTCTGCACAGTTCAATTTCATCGAGCTGCCGGACCGCTTCTGTACCGGCTCCTCCATCATGCCGCAAAAGAAAAATCCGGATGTACCGGAACTGGTGCGCGGCAAAGTGGGGCGCGTGAATGGCAACCTGGTCGCCCTGCTAACGCTGATGAAGAGCCAGCCGCTGGCCTATAACAAGGACAACCAGGAAGACAAAGAGCCGCTATTCGATACCATCGACACGGTGTTCGATTGCCTGCGGGCCTTCGCCGACATGGTGCCGGCCATCAAGCCAAAATCTGAGATCATGCGCGAAGCAGCGCGGCGCGGCTTCTCGACCGCCACGGACCTCGCCGACTACCTGGTGCGATTGGGGCTGCCCTTTCGCGATGCCCATGAAGTAGTCGGCAAGGCCGTGGCGCACGGCATTGCGAGCGGCCAGGATCTGGCGGAGATGGAACTGGCGACGCTGCAGGGTTTCTGCGGGGAAATTCGCGAAGATGTGTTCAAGGTGCTGACGCTGGAGGGCTCTGTGGCGGCCAGGAATCATCTGGGTGGCACCGCGCCAAAGCAAGTTGCGGCCGCGGCGCAGCGGGCCACGGCTCGGTTGAGTGCGCGCCCGGCTGCGTAATTTGAGACGGTCGAGAGAGTGCTATGCTGAAGATCGGCAACGGGCTTAGGGTAGAAGCTACCGATCGTCTTCTGAGTTTCGTGACCTGAAGGTCCGCTATTCCCGGTAGCGATCTGAACAAGATTGCAAGCCGTTTGGTCGCTTGCCACCTCGAAGAAGAAAGTAGAAATTTGAGGATTTACCGGACTAGCTGCTTACATATCAACTGTTCTACCTACTGACCTATGCCCGCAACAGAAATGGACCCCATAAATTGGACAGCGTGATAAGTGCATCCTCGGGTCAAGCCGCCAGTTGGGCGGCGTATTGGTAATAAACACTGTCCGGGGTTCTCCGGTCAAGCGATTGATGCCTTCTTTTCGTGTTGTAGAACGTA
>JANNXP010000204.1:0-20724 GCA_031409615.1 Haliea sp.
ATCAGGGGGGAAGATCCCCCTGATTGACGGCATAACTCAAATCACTATTTGACGACGGAACCACCCTTTGAGGTGCATTCTTCAGCACTGGCAGACAGCACCCAGCCCTTTCCTTTGCAGGAGTTTTGGCCGGAACAGGCGCTCTCAGCTGTTTTGCATTTGGATTCACCCTTACAGGCATTGATACCCATGCACTTGACAGAACCTGCTGCCGCTTCCTCGCCAGCAAAAGCACTGGGAACGGATACTGAGGCAAAAAGTGCTGCAGCTGCGGTAGCCATAGCGAATTTGGACATGTTTTTTACAGTACGGTTGTTCATGGTAACTCTCCAATTGGATTAGAAGAACAAGGTTAAAAAATAGAGTAAGCCGACTACCCTACACACATTAGACGACAATGATCGCCCTTTGTTACAACAGCGCTCAAGATTTATTTCGCTGATGATGCGCGCTATGGAGTTTTGCTGCAATGGACTGAACCTGGGTTTCCTCAAGTGGTGGTGGGCTGCGTAGCAAGACACTGCGCACTACCTTCAATTGACTAACAAACCGGCGACAATTCTTGCACAGCACCAAGTGGGCACGCACACTAATGCGCTGGCGAAAAGTCAGTTGTTGTTCCAAATAGTCGCTGGCGTGCTGTTGCACCAATGTCTTGCAGTTCAGCATTTCCCGGTCTCCTCGAAATGCTCCGCCATGGCATACACCCTTAACCGCGCACGATGGATTAGTACTCTAACATTAGACGCGCTCACGCCCAGAATGTTACAGATTTCCTCCAGCTCCAGGCCCTGATAGTCGCGCAGGGTCAACACCGCTTTTTGATCTTCGGGTGGTAGTTTTGCCAGCGTTTTATCAAGGCAATTGCGAAAATCTTCATGGCTGAGCAGCATTTCCGGCGAGTTGTCGTGCCAGGCGGCAGGCGCTTCCTGCCAGTGACCATCTTTTTGCCAACGCCCGCTATCCAGTAAGCCTCCGGGCTGCTCATCCAACGCTACTTCGCGCTTCCCCTGCGTGGAGCGATTTTTGCGCAAACGGCTTTTGGCCTCATTGGCAACAATGCTGAACAGCCAGGTTTTCAGGCTGGAGCGCCCCTGAAATTCCTGCAAGTTACGAATCACAGAAATCCAGGCTTCCTGCACCGATTCTTCTGCTTGCGCCTCACCAACAATGGCCTGCGCGACGTATTTCATGGGTTCATGATAGTGACGTACCAGATTTTCGAAGGCCGTCTTTTCGCCGGCCAGCAAGCCCGGAAGAAGTTCGCTATCGCTTATGAGTGAAATCAAAGAGTTGGCCATTACAAGACAGGCTGTTGCGACTGCGAGCAGTGTGCTGGCTTCGGCCGGTTATTGCAATCACACCGGCAACTGCTCGCACCTGGTTCCGCCGCTACCCGGGCCCATCAGGCCATCGTGACGGGCAGTGGACGGCTCCGCCCCCGCCGCATAAAAGAGACCAATCACTATGTTATTCGGCGAGTCACTATAATAAGCTGCAGGTGGTCCAGTGTGCGACCGGTTGCTGTGTATGCTGTATGACCAACGCGACTTTGGTCAGGGGGTTCTGATGAAAGTAAGTGATTATTTGTCCCGTGAAGAAGTGGCCTACTTCACCGCCAAGAGCGACTGGCAGGCGTGGCGTCTGGTACTGGGCAACTGGCTCTGTATTGCCGCCATTCTGGTGACTTTGGCCGTTTGGCCCAATCCGGTAACGATCCTGGTGGCGGTGGTCCTGCTGGCGGGCCGGCAATTGGCGCTGTCTGTGTTAATGCACGATTGCGGTCATCACACCCTGTTTCGCACTGCGCGGCTCAATGATGTGGTTGGCCAGTGGCTCTGCGCCCTGCCGGTGATGAATGACCAGCCCTCCTATGCGAGAGGCCATCTCGAGCACCATCGCAAGGCCGGCAGCCCTGACGACCCGGACCTGCCAAACTACCAAGCCTATCCGGTGTCGCAGGCGAGCTTTCGGCGCAAGGCGATCCGCGACCTGACCGGCCAGACCGGATTCAAGCTTGTATCCTATATTTTCCGGGGTGCCTCCGGTGTCATGACCGGCGAAAAGCGTACCTCGGCGTTGCCATTTGTACGGCAGTTACTGGTGCAGCTGGGCATGTTCCTGATTCTGGCAGCCTGCGGTATCGGCTGGACATACCTGGTGTGGGCTGTGGCCTACATGACGGTGTTTATGTTTGTGATCCGCGTGCGGCAGATCGCTGAACATGGCGCTGTGCCGGATTTGTTCGATCCCGATGCGCGCTTGAACACCCGCACGGTCGAAGCACCCTGGTGGCAGCGTATGATATTCGCGCCCTGCGGCGTGAACTTCCATATGGAGCACCACTTCATGGCGAGTGTCCCCTGTTACAAATTGCGCGAGTTGCGGCAACATCTGCGCAGTCGCCATGCACTCGATGGCGTGCCGGAGTTTCGTGGCTACGGCGCGTTACTGCGCCATGTGGTGGTTGCCTGAATTGCACCTCCGTCCAATCCGTGCCCAGAATCAGTGCGCGGCGGGTGTTGTGCCATTGCTCCAAGCTGATATGATCCGAGTATTACATAACTAGTATGATGACGTTTACAGTGTGACGCCCGCACCGGGGATAGCCTTAGAAAGAGACAGTTCACTGCGGCCTGGGCGCTAGCCCGCGTAGTGTCTAACAACGGTAGTGTCTAACACCGGTAGTGTCTAACAATGAATGTGCAGCAGGTTGCGCCAGATCCGCTACACTCACAAAGCAGCGCCAGAATAATGTAAAGGGCGATAGCCATATGAATCGGAACATACTCGCATTATCGTTAGTTTCCTGCTGCCGTTGGCAGTCGGTAGCGGTCCCCCAGTGGTTGCCAGTAATGGATGTCGTGTTATGAAAGTACAATCAATCGTGCTGGCCTGCGCATTGGCGCTGGGCACTATGTCCTGGGCCGCCCTGAGCGCCCCCAAGTACAGTGTGTTGGATCTGCCTGCGGTGCCCAGCGCACTGGCACCCAAGACACTGATTTACTCCATCAAGAAAGTCGGTGACCGTTATTTTGCCACGGGGCACCACGGCCATATTTTGTATTCGGATGACGGCGGTGATAGCTGGCAACAGGCGCAGGTGCCGGTGCGCAGCAGCATCCTGGATATCGACTTCCCCACACCGCAGCTGGGTTGGGCGGTGGGCCACGAGGGCGTGATCCTGCACTCTACCGACAGCGGCAAAACCTGGGTTAAGCAGTATGACGGGCTGCGCTATGGCACCGAGGGCCTTGCGTATTATCAGGCCCTGGCGGCGGCAGAGCCCGACAATGAGCAGTATCCCAAGCTTGTCGAAGAGATGGAATTTGCGGTGTCCCAGGGGGCAGATAAACCCCTGTTCAGGGTGGCCTTTTCCGACGCGACCAACGGCTATGCCCTGGGCGCCTACGGCATGATCCTGCAAACCCGCGATGGCGGACAGAGTTGGCAGCACGTGCTGGAAAAAGTTGAAAACGACGCCTTCTACCACGTGTTTGATTTTGCGCCACTGCCGCAGGACGGTAAATTCTTCCTCAGCGGGGAGGCTGGTCTGCTGATGGAGGGGGATACTCTTCAGGAAGTGAGCAAGAAGGTCGCTGAGGTGCCTTGGGAAGGCAGTTTCTTCACTATCGTCGACGCCACCGATGGCAGCATTGTAATGGGGGGCCTGCGCGGTCTCATGTATCGCTCAGCGGATAGCGGACTGACTTGGGCAGAGGTGAAAAAACCAACGACCAGTGCCATCGTGGATTCCACACGCCTTGCGGACGGCCGCCTGATAGCAGTAGGTATCGGCGGTGAGGTGTTGATGAGTACCGACAACGGCGTCAGTTTTGCCACCGTTCCGATCGCCGGCCCCGGACAGTTGTATACGACCGCTGGTCGCATCTATGCCGTTTCGGACGGACCTCCCGGCACCCTCCTGGTAGGTGGCCCCAGCGGCGTTAATAAACTCACGCTACCGCAATAACAGATATCGGAGAACCAGTAATGGCTCATGGAACATCATTGACGGATCTGCCGGTTATTGCCGACCTCAGTAAGTTTGACGAGAACTCCGGAAACTTCCTGGAGAATCTTGTTTTCAACCACCGTCGGACGGTGTTGGTGCTGTGTGCCCTGGTTACCCTGGTGCTCGGGTTCCAGGCCACCAAAATCCAGTTGCAGGCGGGGTTTGAGAAAACGTTGCCCAAGGCGCACCCGTTTGTGCTGAATTACCAGGCCAATAAGAGCGAACTAAAGGGTCTGGGAAACAACCTTCGTATAGTTGTTGCCGTCAAGGAAGGCAATATCTTCACGCCGGCGAATCTCAAGTTTCTAGAGACCGTGAATGACGAGATATTTTATATACCCGGTGTAGATCGCAACGGCATGAAATCCCTGTTTACGCCCAATACGCGGTGGCGGGTGGTGACGGAGGAGGGATTTGAAGGCGGACCGGTGATTCCCGGCGATTTTGATCCTACCTCGCCACAGTCCATCTTTCAGGTACAGCTGAATATGGTGCGCGCCGGTATTCTGGGCGATCTCATTGCCAACGATCTCAAATCGATGACCATCATTGTCCCCCTCCTGGATCAAAATCCGGCGACAGGTGAGCCGCTCGACTATGCGGAGCTCAGTGACAAGTTGGAAGAGATCCGGGAGCGCTTTACCGCTGACGATCCGGATAAATCGATTCATATCGTCGGTTTTGCCAAACTGGTTGGCGACCTGATCGACGGTCTCCTTGCCGTTATGGCGTTCTTCGCTGCGGCTGTGGTGATGGCGACACTGCTACTTTTTTGGTACACGCGCTGCCTGCGTTCCACGATTCTGGTCATCGTGGTGACGCTGGTCGCTTTGACCTGGCAGATGGGCATTCTGGCCACGCTGGGCTATGACCTTGATCCCTTCTCTATTCTGGTACCCTTTTTGGTCTTCGCCATAGGCGTCAGTCACGGCGCCCAGAAACTGAATGGCGTGATGCAGGACATCGGTCGCGGCACGCACCGTTACATCGCGGCGCGGTATACCTTCCGGCGTCTGTTTTTGGCGGGGGTGACTGCGTTGCTCGCCATCGGCGTCGGTTTTATGGTGCTGATGATCATCCAGATCCAGGTGATCCAGGATCTGGCGATCACTGCCAGCATCGGGGTACTGGTACTGATCTTTACCAACCTCATCCTGATCCCCGTGTCACTGTCCTATACCGGAGTCGGCAGGACCTCCGCTGAGCGCGCCAGTCGCGGCGCCAAGAGTATGGAGGACATGCACATTTTCTGGCGCTTCCTGTTGTCTTTTACGCGCAAAGGCCCCGCCACGGCCGCTATTGTGATCGCCGCGCTGATGGCCATCGGAGGTTTTTATGTGGCCCTGGATTTGCAGATTGGTGACCTGGACCCGGGTGCGCCGGAACTGCGTGCGGACTCCCGGTACAATCGCGATGTACGCTTTATGATGGAAAACTACTCGGTCAGTAGCGACGTCTTCGCGGTGATTGTGAAGACCGAGCTGAACGGGTGTATTGAGCATGAAGGCCTGAGCCTGGCCAATGAACTGGAATGGCGATTGCGCCAGCTGGAAGGGGTGGAAGACGTGGGTGGACTTAATATTCGTACCCGCGACATTATGATGGGTCTCAACGAGGGTTTTCCCAAGTGGGAGGCCCTGTTTCGCAACCAGGACACGATCAACTACGCAGTGACGGAGCTGACCAACCTGGAATATGTGGATCCGGGGTGTTCGATCTGGCCCATGTCGATCTATTTGGCGGATCACAAGGCGGCCACCCTCACCGGTGTGGTAGAGACGCTGGAGCAATTCAATGCTGAGTGGCCCAGTGCGAATATTCAGTTTCTTGGCGCCGCGGGCAGCGCCGGTTTTGAGGCGGCTACCAATATCATAGTGAAGGAAGCCAACCGGGAAATGCTGCTGTACGTCTATGCAGCGGTTATCGTGTTGTGCCTGATAACCTTCCGTTCGATACCGGGCGTGATCTGCGCCGTACTGCCGCTGATGCTCACATCCATTCTTTGTGAGGCCCTGATGGTATGGCTGGGTATCGGCGTGAAAGTCGCGACCCTGCCAGTCATCGCACTCGGCGTGGGTATCGGGGTTGACTATTCGCTGTATATTTTGACGGTCATTCTGGCGAAAACCCGGGAGGGTAAGGACCTGACCACGGCGTACTATGAGACGCTGAATTTTACCGGCCGCGTGGTGGCCCTGATTGGTGTGACCCTGGCGGCAGGTGTGATCACCTGGGCTATATCACCTATCAAGTTCCAGGCTGACATGGGTATATTGCTGACCTTTATGTTTATCTGGAATATGTTCGGCTCCCTGATCCTGATGCCGGCGCTGGCGGTGTTCCTGATCAAGCCGGCTGTCGTCGCAAAAACGGCTTGATTGGCGGGCTTGTCGCAGGGCAACCGCCCTGAGCGCTTGGCGCCTAACCAGTAGTAAGATACGGCCATCGGGTAGCACTGATGGCCGTTTTTTTATTGTCTCAAACCGCCACAGGGATGTGGGCACACAAGGTCTATGGTTTATGCAGGGGACGCACCGTAACAGGATATCAGGCGTAGTTGCCACTGGACTGCTGGCATGGATGTCCTGTGTGTCGGCCGCGCCAGTCAAGGAAAGCCTCGATGTGGTCTCCGCTACCAATCGCAGTGCCACTGCGTCACAGCAAAAGATCGATGCTTTGTCGGGCGATACGCGGGCCCTGCTGGAAGAGTATCGCCGCCTGCACGACGGTGTCGAGTACCAGGCCGCCTACACGCGAGAGCTGGAGGAAAGGGATCGGGCGCAGCGCACGCAAATCGATGATTTGCAACGGCAGATTGCCCAGGCTGAAATTACCCGGCAGCGTATTGTGCCGCTGATGCGCAGCATGGCTGATGCGCTGGAAAAGTTTGTGGTGCTGGACCTGCCGTTTCGTCATGAAGAACGTATTAATGCCGTGCTGTTGTTAAAACAGCGCCTGAGCCAGACTGAGCTGTCGGTGTCGGCAAAATTCAGGCTAGTGCTGGAAGCGTATCAATTGGAACAGGACTACGGGAATAACATCGAGGCCTGGCGAGGACCTTTGGAGTGGCGGGACAAGGAACTCTCTGTGGAGTATCTGCGGGTGGGCCGGGTGGCCCTGTACTTCCAGTCCCTCGATGGGGCGACCAGTGGATACTGGAGCCAACAGCAGGGCGACTGGGTCCCACTGGACGCGCAGTACAACCGGGATGTGACAGAGGCGCTGCGGGTGGCCCGCAATCAGATTGCACCGCAGCTACTGCAATTGCCGTTGCTGGCACCGGGCGCTGCGTCATGAAATGCCTGCTGCAGTGTTTCGTTGCGGTGTGTCTGGTAACACCGGTGGTGGGTTTCGCGCAGCAGGCAGTTCCAGCGGCGCAACAAATTACTAACCTCAATCAGTTGCTGGATACCGTGCGAGATACGCAGCGCCAGCAACAGGCGCGCAACGCACAGCGCGAAGAGCGCTTCCTGCGCGATAAGCAACAGCAGCAGGCGTTACTGAGTGAATCCCGTCGTGAATTCGAAAGGCACAAGGATGAAAACCAGCCCTTGGTCATTGTGACTGAGGGTAACGCGGCGCACATCGAGCGTTTGCAGGCGCAGTTGCAGGATGCGGCGGGCGATATGGGGGATCTGGCCACTACCTTCCGGGAGTTTTCCGCCGACTTTTCCGTTGTTTTGCAGGATTCCATGATCAGTGCGCAGTTGCCCACGCGCGGCGCTACCTTGCGCGCATTGACGGCGGCCCAGTCTCAACCCACCATCGATGACATCCAGTCGCTGTGGTTGTTACTGCAGGAGGAGATGACTGAAGCCGCGCGCATCGCAGTGTTTGACGGCTCGGTAGTGCAGGTTGATGGTGCCGCCAGCCAGCGTCAGGTGTTGCGCATCGGCCCCTTCTCCGCCTTTAGTGAGGGAGATTTTTTGCGTTTTGTGCCGGAAACTGGCGAACTGCTGGTGCTCAGTCGGCAACCCGCAGTGCGCTATCGTAACGCAGCGCAGGAATTTATCACCCGCCCCGGCACAGTGACCGCGCTTACCGTGGACCCGTCGCGGGGCAGCCTGTTGGGCCTGCTCAGCTATACGCCCAGCTTGCGCGAGCGTATCGACCAAGGTGGCAGCATCGGCTACATCACCATCGTTCTGGGCATTCTGGGAATGTGCGTGGCGCTCTGGCGCGGACTTTACCTGGGAATGCTCTCCATGCGCGTCAAGGAGCAGTTGCGCCATTTGCAGACTCCGAGCGCGGCCAATCCCCTGGGTCGCGTACTGCAATCTGTCACGGGGATTGATCTGCGCGATGAGGAGTTACTGCAATTCAAGCTGGATGAGGCGGTGCTGGCGGAAATACCGGCACTGGAACGAGGCAATGGAATGATCAAGCTGCTGGCGACAACATCGCCCTTGTTGGGGCTGCTGGGGACGGTGACCGGTATGATCGTCACGTTTCAGGCGATCAGCCTGTTTGGCTCCGGTGATCCCAAGCTGATGGCGGCAGGTATCTCTCAGGCCCTGGTCACAACGGTGTTGGGTCTGGTGGTGGCGATACCGCTGTTGTTCAGCCACAGCGTGATCACCTATCTCTCGCGCTCGATGATCCAGCGCCTCGATGAACAGTGCGCGGGGGTGCTGGCGCGCAGTGCCGAGCAGCGGGAGCACACGCAGTGAGTCTGCTATCGATCGCTGCTGCCATCAGGGAATTTATCGACCAGGGCGGTCCAGTTCTGTGGGTTATATTCGCCGCCTGCGTGCTCCTGTGGGTGCTGATTCTAGAGCGCTGGTGGTTTATCCGCATTACCTGGCCCGCGCGTGCCCGCCAACACATTGTGCAGTGGCAGGCTCGTGTGGATCGCAGTTCATGGCGGGCCAGGAAGATCCGTGAGTCCATTGTTTCAGAGGTCAGTTTGGAGCTGCACGCGTTGCTGTCCTTCATCCAGATGCTGGTGGCACTGTGTCCGCTGCTCGGATTGCTGGGAACCGTGATGGGTATGATGGGCGTGTTTGAGGTGATCGCCATCAGCGGCAATGACGATGCCCAGGCCATGGCGCGCGGCGTTTATCGCGCGACGATTCCCACCATGGCGGGACTGGTGGTGGCCCTGACCGGGATCTTTTTTGCCGTGCGCTTGCGGCGCCTTGCCGCCAGTGAAACCAGTCTTCTGCAGGACAGGCTCACGATGTATTTGCCGGTGCAAAGCGGGGCACAGCCATGAGCGCCAGACGCCACCTCCCGGCTCAGGAAGAGACGGAACTGGATATGACACCCATGCTGGACATTGTGTTCATCATGTTGCTGTTTTTTATCGTGACCACCTCTTTTGTGAAAGAGTCGGGGGTGAAAGTCAACACGCCGCACGCGGCGACGGCTGCCCGGCAGGACAACGTGAATATTTTCATTGCCATTACCGCTGCCGGGGAGATCTGGATTGACCGGCGTCCAGTCGATCCACGTGCCGTTCGCGCCATTGTCGCGCGACTGCATGCGGACAATCCGGAGGGTTCGGTGATCATCCAGTCTGACGCTGCTGCGACCACCGGTGCACTGGTCGAGGTTATGGATCAGGTGCGTCTGGCCGGGGTCCAGGGCATCGCTATCGCCGCAGACAAACGGGTGGAGTAAACGGGTACCGGGCCATGCGCATGATTCCCGCTCTGCTTGGTGCGTTGCTGATTACCCTGGCGGTCTTTTTGTTTATGCACAGCCTGATTCAACGCGGCCCAGACGAGGACATGCAGCTGGAGGTGTACCGCGATGTGCAGATCGCGCACACAGAGCAGGAGCCCGTCGCGCCGCCGCCGCGTGAGCAGACACCAACGGCGCAGCCGACAACGGCACAGGAGCCCACTATGGAGCCTCTGGCCATCACGGCGGTTGCTCCCAATGCCAGCGGCCCTGTCGCTGAACCCGCTACCGCACTGGAAATTCCTGTACTTGATCTGGGGGCGGGTGATATCGAAATCGCTGGACTGGGAGATCGTTGGGGCTCTGGGGTGGGTGGTGGCTGGAGTGCTCCGCTGGGAGCCGCTGGTGTGGATGTCGCCAACGGCGGCACCGATGCCCAGGGCTACATCGAGGTGGTGCCTAACGACACGCGCCGGCCTAACGTGCCGCTGGTGGCATGGGAAAATAAAATCGATGGTTGGGTATTAGTGGCATTCTCGGTGACTCCCCAGGGCCGGACACGGGAAGTGCGGGTGCTGGATGCCAGCCCCAGGGGCGTCTTTGAGGAGGCAGTGATAGCGGCCGTCTCGGACTGGACCTATCAGCTCAGTTTTTCCGGCGAGGTCAGGGGTGATGTCGTGCTCACGCAAAAAGTGGCAGTGCTGTGGACGAACTACCCACAGAATCTGCCCAATGTGGATTGATCGCATGCGCAGCAACACGCTGTTGTGGATGACCCTGCTGCTCTGCACGCTGGGTCTATCCGTGGGTAGTGCAGCCGAGGAGGGCCAGTATCGCAGCAGGATACTGCTCACGCCTGAGGGTGAATGGGCCACAGGCACTGAGCTGTCTATCGAGGAGCTGGAACGGCAGCTGGGTAGCATTGAGGAAGTCTACGCAAAATCCAGCGCGGGCCGTCACCTGGCGCGTCACTACGTACAGCGCAAGGAGTACGGTAAGGCTATCGAATTCTATCGAAAGGCGCTTTCTGCAGCAGGTCTGTCGCCGATTGCCAATCGCGAAATGTTGCGCGAGCTGGCGCAGGTGTACCTGTTACAGAAGGATTACGCCAGCGCCGCGCAAACCCTGCAACAGGCGCTCGCCATTGAGCTGGTCCCTGATGTTGCGGATGTCCTGTTGCTGGCCCGCGCGCAACATCACCTGGATAAATACGTGGACGTGGTCGCAACGCTGGACCGGATACAGCAGGCGGGCCTGGCGCTGGATGCCGAGCAGATGCAGCAGGCAGTGGCGCTGTATTATCGCGCCGGTGCTTATGCCCAGTGCGAGGTGCTGCTACACCGCCTGCTCGAGCTGCAGCCGGACGATCCGCAGCACTGGCACTTGCTGGCATCAGTGTATTTACAGCAGAACAAGAAAAAGCAGGCGCTCGATCAGCTGGCACTGGCCCGGGATAAACGTGTGCCTTTTTCCGAGCGGGAGGTCCTGTTGCTGGCCAAGCTGCAGGCGGCCAACAACAATCCATACGGTGCGGCGCAAACGCTGGAAAGCGCGCTGTCACTGCATGAGGTGCCGGCCAACGGCACACACTATCGCACACTGTTCGAGTTCTGGTTGCAGGCCCGGGAGCCGGATAAGGCACGTGCGGCGCTACAGCAGGCCGCGCATTTGAGCGGCGCTACGGATTTGTATCTCTATCTGGCCCAGCTGCAGATGGAGGCACAGGACTTCCAGCAGATGCACCAGACCATGTTGGCAGCCTGCACAGAACAGCTGGCGGACCAGTACGTCGGTCGCGCCAACCTGTTCCTGGGCATCAGTCAGCTGAAGTTGGGCGATGACGTTGGCGCGCGCCGCTCCTTTATCAACGCCAGCCTGGTTGGCGGAGTGAATGCCCAGGCGGGACAGTGGCTCAACTTTATGCAGGCAGCACCTCCCTCAGAGGATGAGACCCGGCGCATCATCAGTCCCTGCTACGGTGCCCGTGACGAGCGCGCGGACGTCAACATTGGCACGGTGCAAGCGCGCCCTGCAAGCGGCGAGCAGGAGCCCACTTCCATCGAGATAAAGACGGTCGCGTCAATGCGATTATTTTATGTACAGTATGAGCAACCTCTTGCGGAGCTGGCCGACACCCTGCGCGGAACTGTCGTCAGCATGAACGTCAATCTGGTCAAAGCCGGTGGCAGTGCGGATGGTCCCCTGCACATCATTTTTCCCGGCGATATACAGGACCAGGAGGCCGTACCCACGCTGCAACTGGCGCTGCCTACCCGGGGGGTCGTGACTCCCGGGGGCAAGTTCAGGCTAAGGACGACGGAGCCTTTCAAGTGTGCCTACTTGACCTACAGCGGGCCAGTCCAGGAGTTGCGCGATGGCATGGTCCGGCTGATGGAGGCTACGCTCGCTGCGGGCCACCTACTTAGCGGTGAGGCGCGTATCGTTATTCCTCAGAGTAATAATGCAACCGCTGCCAGGTTTGAATTACAAATGGGCATTCGCTAATGGGCCCTGTACCAAAGCCTCATTCGGTAGCCATTTTCACGTTGGACTTGCGCGCGTAGTGCTGTAGTATCGGGCCCTAGAGCAGCGAGTGAAGCCGTGTCAGAAGCCCTGTAAGCCAGTGTCAGGGCAGGGTGGGCACTCCTGAAGTACCAAGCCTTTATAACTCTAAAATGGATGGTCAGATAATGAAAAAACTTCTCGCGTTCTCCATTCTTGCGGCCGCTACTGCGGCCAGCATGCAAGCCCAGGCCTTCAAGTTCGACACTTCGGATGACTGGGAAATTCGCTGGGATAACACCGCCAAGGGTAATGCCATGCTGCGGGTCCAGGATATGGATCCCTCGATCTATGATCCGGCCCGAACCAGGAGCGCAACAGGTCCGAACCCCACCGCAGCCGGATTGGCCGATGATGCGACTTTTTCCGTCAAGCAGGGACACTTCGTCAGCCAGCGACTCGACCTGCTGTCCGAGATGGACGTGATCTGGAAGGACAAACTGGGTTTCAGGGTGAGTGGTGCGGGTTGGTATGACTATGCCTACGAAAACAGCGCCTATCCCAGAAGGGGCCCTACGCCGGCCAATAGCGCTGCGTTTCCGCGCTCTGCACTTTCGACCTTCGCCTATCTGACGGTGCAGCCCGGCGAATACAATGATGCGGCCGAGGACCTGCATTACCGCGGTGGTGAACTGCTCGATGCCTTCGTGTTCGGCAATTTTGAACTGAGTGAAGATACCTCTGCCAACGTCCGCATTGGTCGTCACACGCTGTACTGGGGGCAGAGTCTGTTGTCGATTGGTGCCATCCATGGGTTTGCCGGATCGATGGCGGCGCTGGATCTCGCCAAAGGCTTGGGAACCCCGGGTAGCGAAGCAAAAGAGCTGTTTATTCCCAATAACAAGATTTCCTCGACGTTGCAGTTTGGTGACGGCTTGAGCGTTAGCGCCTTTTATGCGATGGGCTTTGAGCCATTGCGTTGGCCGGCAGCGGGCACGTATTTCAGTTTGAACGAAGCGCTGACGGAGAATTCCGAGTGTTTGACGGCAGCAGCAGGCGCGAATGGCAGAACCTGCCTGCGATCGGTTGACTACAAGTACAAGGATTCCGGTGACTATGGACTTAACGTGAAGTACTACATTGAGCCCTGGGATTTGGAGGCCGCCGTTATTTACATGAATAACACGGACAGGCTTACCAGCGGCCTATACTCAGTCCTTGGCCCCAATGGGTCCAACCCTGGTTCGGTAGCCGAGGCCGCCAACACCAACGCTTCTCTCCTGGGTTCCTATGGATGGGTCTTCAAGGACGATATCGATACCTTTGGGGTTTCGTTGTCTAAAGAAATGTGGGAAATCAGTTGGGGTGCCGACTTCGTCTATCGCCTGAACAACGCGCTCGCTCCAGAATTGACCCCTAGCCTCCTGGGTGGCGCATACAGCTCATTTGACCAAGTGGGAACGGGTGATAAATATCCTGGTCCCACCGGTGACACTGCGCATATTGTGCTCAACGGGGTTGGGTTTCTCGATGGTGAATGGGGCCTATGGGACGGCGGCAGTTATATCGGGGAACTGACACTCTCACAACTGATGGAGTGGGGCCAGTTCGGTGAGGACGCCACCGCGCCTGAAATCAACAAGGCCAGTTTATATACCAAGGACGATAACCTGTGTTCCAACTTCAGCGGCGTATTCAGGCCGACCTGGTATCAGGTGCGCTCGGGATGGGATTTCAGCCTTCTGGGCAGCGTCAACTACACATTAACCTGTAAGCAGGCGCCAAACGCAGCGGGTGGTAACGAGAATGTCGGCAATGGCAGTATCGGCGCCTCGGTTGACATTGATCAGGTATGGAACGTGGCGCTCAACTACAACCTGTATTATGGCCCGCAGAAAAACGGCACCGCCGCTTTTATCAAGGACCGTGACAACGTCGCGTTGACCGTCAAGCGCACGTTCTAAGCGCGAGGGGCTTTTCCCGACCGTACCGTGACCGCTCCCAATTCGAGAGCGGTCATCTTGCCACTCGATTTCCCGTCGTACGATCGTCTTTCATGGTGCAGGCGACGGCTCAGTCCCGCGTCTTTTGCATCCCTCTTTATACGCTTTCAGCGTCGCCGCTGTTGTGGGTACGCCGGTCTCGTAATAGAGCTTCATGGAGAGGGCGACATCTGCAATGGTCGCCTGCACCACCTTGGCCATTTTTGCGCCCAACCAGCCACCCAGACGACCCCATGGCATGTCATAGGTCAGACTAGCAGTAAACCGGGTTTGTTTTTCGCCATGCTCCGCCAAGCTGTAGCGGAAAGAGGCTTTACGAAATGGCGCTGCGGGTTTATCGCCTTTGTGCAGGCGGATGAGAAAGCCCGTACCTTCGTGCCACTCCTCTACGGTTTCCTGAATGTAACTGGTCGCGTTGCGATAGACGTAGCGGCTGGCGCCTATACCCGTAGTCTGTTGGCTCACGACCACAGTCTTCACAATGCCCGGAACATAATGGTGCGCAAGGGAAATATCCCTGAGTCTCGCCCAGGCTTCGTTGATTGGCACATCGATTAAAATGGCTGTGCTGACTTCCTGACGCATGTCTGGCCCCCTTAACAACTGCCGGAATTTTCCTCTTCCCGTAGTTTGATCGGGCCAAACTGCTCGGGAAATTTACCTTGCATGCCGGCGTAGAACGCGCGGAAATATTGCATGTCGGCGCCTACCTCACCACTGAGGGCAAGCGCAGGGCCGAAACCACCGCGCTTGCTACCAAAGTCCAGAAAAGACGGCACGATGGGTACGTTCGCCTGCCGCGCAATATGGTAGAACCCCGACTTCCAGTAGTCGGATCGTTCCCTGGTACCCTCCGTGGGCACGACCAGCACCAAGTGGGGGACGGTCTGAAAGGCGGCGACCATTGCCGCAACCACATTTTGGCTTTTGTGCCGAATAATGGGCATGCCGCCCAACGCCCGCATGATCCAGCCCATGGGCGGATAGAACAGGCTGTGTTTGGCCATCCAAGTGACCTTAATATCGAATGCGGCGGCGAAGATCAGCATGAGGGGAAAGTCCCAATTGGACGTATGCGGCGCAGCGATTAGGACATAGCGATCACACGCGGGACGATCACCGATAAGTTGCCATCCTGTAAGGCGCAACAGCCATCGTGCGAGGCTTTTTTTCATACCTGAGTCTTACCGGGAAAGGGGGCAGATGTTACCGTTGCACCGAGCGTGCGCAGAGTCTGTTGCCGGACAGGTCGCTAACATCGGGCCAGCAGTATAGAACATTATGTATAGCTATTGGAGTTGAATATGAGCAGGTTCAAGGGGCAGTGTGTCGTCGTTACCGGTGGAGCCAGTGGCATTGGTGAAGCCACCGTTCGCGCCATTGTCGACGAGGGCGGTAGGGTAGTGATCGCCGATCTGCAGGAAGAGCGAGGTCGTGCCCTGGCGGCGGAGTTAGGCGCAGCGGTGATTTTTCACTACACCGATGTCACCTGCGAGGATGATATTGTCGGCGCCATCGCACTGGCCCAGCAGCAGTTCGGTCCCTTGACTGGCATGGTCAACAACGCGGGTATCGTGGGTGCTATCGGCTCGATCATGGACACCAGTGCAGAGGCCTTCGACTACACTATGGCCATACTGTCACGCGCAGTTTTTCTGGGGATCAAACACGCTGCCAGGGCGATGCGGCCACAGGGCCGTGGTGCTATTGTCTCCCTCGCCAGCACTGCGGGCGTAACAGGTGGCGAGGGGCCGCACGTCTACACCATGGCCAAGCACGGCGTGGTGGGCCTGACTAAATCGGCCGCCTGTGAGTTGGCCAGAGTCGGCATTCGGGTTAACGCGGTAGCACCAGGTGGTACGGTCACGCCGATGACCGACGCGCTGGGTGATAATAATCCCGAATCAACCGCGCAATTCATCGCCGCATCCTCACCGTTGGGCTTTGCCTGTATGCCGGAGGATATTGCTCGCGGGATTTTGTTTCTGCTCAGCGACGATACCCGTTATATGACCGGACACACCCTGGTGATTGATGCGGGCCGCACTACCGGTGCTGAGCCCCCACCGTTTTTTTCCGTGGATGCAGATATCCTGTTACACGCGGGTTTGCGCGGGATGTCAGCCGCGAACTAGGTCGCGTCCGGAATCAAATGACAATACTTAGCATGCGATTTACCGTCAGTAATACTGTGTTTAGAAAAGTTGGATGGGTGCAGTCGCTGAGCTTTTGCAGCGTATTGCTGCTGCCGTTGCCGACCGTCGCGCAGGATTCATTGCAGTCTCTACTGCAGCGTCTGTCCGCTGCGGGTGAACTGCAGATCTTGGGTGCACGAGTCTACGACCTGCCAGTGACGCAGGAGTTCTATGCCAAGGCGGCCTACGCGCCTGTCTGGACCAACGCGTTGGCCGTCGGTGAGTTGGCCGACTCAATCGAGCAGGCCTGGCGCGAGGGTATGAATCCCGAGGATTACCACCAGCGCCAGGTACAGGGCCTGCGTGACGGGTCTCTCAGTCTCGATGTGGCTGCCAGAGACTTGCTGCTCACCGACAGTCTGGTGCGCCTCACCTACCACTACGCTCTCGGCAAACTCGAACCCAGGGACTTCGTCGCCACCTGGAATTTTGACCATAAATTGCCCGCAGTGGACCCCGTAGACTGGCTGGGTAAGGTGACTGAAAACGGCGGCATTACGGCGGGGCTTGGCAAACTCAAACCCGTTAGCGCGATCTATCAAAATCTGGTTTCCGCGCTGGCCCGGTACCGCGCAATGGCGGCCAATGGCGGCTGGATTGTAGTTGATGCAGGCCCAACCCTGCGCAAAGGAGAAAGTGGACCGCGAGTAGCGCAACTGCGGCTGCGCCTGCAGCGGGAGGGCGACCTCACTGCAACACGCGCCGCCGCCCCAGACTTTTTTGACGATGAACTGGAACAGGCTGCGATGCGGTTCCAGCGTCGACATCGCCTGGACGCCGATGGCGCGGTGGGGCAGCAAACATTGGCCGCACTCAATGTGACGGTGGCACAGCGTATCGACCAGATACGTGTCAACCTGGAGCGGGCTCGCGTACTGCAGGACATTCCTCCCACTGCGGTTGTGGTCGATATCGCCGGCTTTGAGGTATCCCTGTTTCGCGATGGCCAGCGTTTGCTGCGCAGCCGGGCACAGGTAGGGCGACCATACCGCAGCACTCCGGTGTTTCGGGACACTATCCGCTACATCGAGTTTAACCCCACCTGGACAGTGCCACCGACCATTCTGCAGAAGGACGTATTACCTGCGATCAAGCGTGATCCGGGCTATCTTCGAGGCCGCAACATGCAAGTACTGACCAGGGACGGCACAGTGGTAAGCCCCGCTAGTGTTAACTGGCAGGACTACCCGCAGCGGGGTTTTCCCTACATCATTCGCCAGCAGCCCGGCCCCAATAACGCCCTGGGCAGAGTGAAGATCATGTTCCCCAACGAACATATGGTGTATCTGCATGATACCCCCAGTCGCGATTTGTTTAACCGCAGCGAGCGCACCTTCAGCTCGGGCTGTATTCGTGTGGAAAAAATAGAGGAGCTGGTAGCGCTGCTGCTCGATGATCCGCAGCGATGGAGTCGCGCCGAGATCGACGCCACCATTGAGGCACGGCACACGCGGCGGGTTTCTCTGGCGACACCGGTTCCCATCTACCTGGTTTACTGGACGGTGCAAGTGGAAGATGACGGCGAGGTGCATTTCAAACGTGACCCCTACAATCAGGATGCCGCGTTACTGCATGCACTGGAACAGCCATTGGTGCCTGACGCAGCCCGCTTAAGTCGCAGTCAGCTCTAGCGTTAGTGGGTCTGTTAACCCAAGCCCCATACTCAGGTGCTCAATATGGCGACGAAATCAGATGCGATCGCGTGTTACTGGCATTATCATGCCGCGATCCCTGCAATCGGTACCACTTGATGCTCAGTTATCGACACGCGTTTCATGCCGGCAACCATGCGGATGTCCTCAAACATCTGGTGCAGGTACTGATATTGCAGTATCTGGTACAAAAAGCGGACAGGCCGCTGCGCTATATCGATACCCACGCCGGCGCCGGCAGCTATGCCCTGCAATCAACCTTCGCCAGCAAGAACCGCGAGTATGATAGTGGTATTGCGCGCTTGTGGCAGCGCGCGGACCTGCCGCCGTCGCTGGACAGGTATGTCGCTTTGGTGCGCGGGTTTAATCCGGCGGGCGAGCTGGTGCAGTACCCGGGATCGCCGGCAATCGCCGCCAGAATTCTGCACGCCAGCCACCGGCTGCAGTTGTTTGAGTTACATCCCGATGATGCCGACAGGCTGGAACGGTGGGCGGGACGCGACCGGCGCATCAAGATACAAAAAGATGACGGCTTTGCTGCACTAAAGGCGATTCTGCCACCGCTGGAAAAACGCGCGCTGGTAATGATTGATCCGTCATACGAAATCAAGACCGATTACGCCATCGCACTGTCCGCGCTGCAACTGGCCAGCAAAAAATTTGCCACGGGAGTTTTTGCGTTGTGGTATCCGCTGTTGGACCGGGAACTGGTGACCACGTTGGTAAAAAAGCTGGAGGCACTGCCGGTAAAATCCCTGTTGGTTGAATTGCCGGTGCAGGCGGCCACAGGGGAGGGCATGTACGGCAGCGGTATGTTTATCATCAACCCGCCCTGGATTTTGCAGCAAGAGTTGGAAACCTGCCTGCCCTATTTGCAGGCGGTGCTAGCCAGCCCGGATGCGCAGCCCTGGCGAATCTGTAGCAGCGGCGCGTGAGGCCGCTTGGGTAGCCGCCAGAGAATTGCCGCGCTTATTTGACCAGCAGTGCCTCTTCCAGCGCGGCGACAAGCTCGGTCCGAAAAACGCTGTCGTTCGCTTCATACCAGGCCCTTGCCCGCTCTCCCAGGTGTTGCCTTGATGCGTGATCCATACCAATGATTGCGTTAATTTTCCGTTCAAGATCCACAGGATCGACGTAGTAGTTTGCCCCTGAGCGCTGTCTGTGTGTCCTGTTATAGTCAACCAGGATGCCGCGCTCTGGCGTAATCAATTCATTCATTGGGGGCGCATTGGTTGTCAGGGTAAGTGCACCACAGCTCATGGCCTCGGCAATGCAATGGCCAAAGCCCTCCGCCTCGGAGGGACACAGATGGATAGCGATCGTGTTCTGCAGGTCGCGCAAAGCGGCGTCATCCAGACGCTCCAGCACATGCCGTATATTTGGCGCCGCGACCGCTTTAACGCTCGATTGACTGTATGTTTTGGCACTTTGCACTACTGTTATGAGTGGCCACTCGGGGTGCTGTAACCACGCGTCGAGCAATGGTTTAGTGCCCTTTTGCCAGCTGCGTCCGGCCACATGCAGAAAGCTATTTTTCCTGCTGTTGTCGGGCGTGGTGGTGAGTCTATCCGAACTGGTGAAACTGATAAACCGGGTATCGCTCCCCAGTGCGCCAAAGGTCTCCTGGGCATTTCGTGTTTTACACAAAACGACATCGATACCTGCCAGGTGGCGCTGTTGGTTTTTTTTAAACCATTCCGGATTCGGAATGAAGACATTGATGCGGGCATACGTAAAAAAGCCTGGACTGATATCTTCCAGAAATACGTTCACATCATAGGGCGCAGCTGCCAATTGTTTGTGCTGCAGCCATCGATGAGCGACGTTGGCAGCACGGTGGGCAATACGGTGACGGTGAACCGGGGCATCCTCGAGCGAGCAGCCGTTAAGACTTACCTGGTATTTACTGCCACGCAATACATCGCACAGGATGTCGATATCTCTACTGAGTCCACCACCATTATGCCAGGCGATGATATTAATGCGCTTCATTTTTCAATGGCCTGCTCGCTTTGTTCTTTTTGCTGGGCGAACCATAGCTCGGCATAGTGGCCACGCTGTCCTAGCAAACTCTCGTGAGTGCCTTGCTCTACCACGCTGCCCTGATCCAGCACCACGATTTTATCTGCATCAATAATAGTGGAAAGTCGGTGCGCGATCACCAGGCTGGTATGGCCTTCGGCCACTTCTTTCAATGCCGATAGGATGGCCTGCTCCGACTTACTGTCCAGTGACGATGTCGCTTCATCAAATACCAGGATCGGCGAACGTTTGAGAATCGTGCGCGCGATCGCTACCCGTTGCTTTTCACCTCCCGAGAGTTTCAGCCCGCGTTCCCCCACTTTTGTCTGATGACCATCTGGCAGCTGGCTGATGAAGGCATCGAGGTGGGCGAGTCGGATGGCGGTGGCAACGTCGGCATCACTGGCATCCGGATTTCCGTAGCGGACATTCTCAAAAATACTGTCATTAAACAATACCGTATCCTGCGGCACGATACCGATGGCCTGGCGCAGGGAATGTTTGCTGACCGCGCGGATATCAATACCGTCGATAGTAATACGACCTTCGTTTAGATCGTAGAAGCGGAACAGCAGTTTCACCAGGGTGGATTTTCCGGCCCCACTGGCCCCCACTACCGCGACCTTCTGGCCGGCCTCAATAGTGAAGGACACCGCGCGCAAAATGTCCCGGTTCGGTCGATAGGAAAAGGAGACAGTCTCAAAGATGAT
>JANNXP010000205.1:0-9888 GCA_031409615.1 Haliea sp.
CTTGTTGGCCGAACCTGATCCTGCACACGCCCCTTATCCTGGGCGAATCGCTGTTCCTCGCACTCTTCCTGGTGCTACTGGCCGCCCTCGTCACGTGGACCTCTCGTTCGAACGCTGATGCAGGACTGGCGAGACCCGCGGGCTCGTGGCAGCTGTCGACGCTGATCGTAGTGAGTACAGTCATGTGCACCTGGGTGCGGCCCCAGTCGGTCGTGCTATTGGTACCCGCAATCGTGGTGGCCTGGTGGCTCGGGCGCCTCGGATGGCGTCGCACCCTGCAAGGCGCCGGTCTGGTGCTGGCGGGAATGGTGATTGCCGTGGTGCCGTGGACGATCCGCAACGCGGTTGTGATGGACAACTTCATACCGATGTCGACCAACACCGGCGACAACCTCTGCATCGGCTTCCACACCGGAGCGATGGGTGGGTACAGAGAAACCGACGCCTGCGCTGCCGAGGGCCGCTATGTCGACGGCCCGGCGATCGAGTTTGCGCGGGACAAGGAGTTGCGCGGCCGGGCGGTGCGCTGGATCGTTGAGCATCCCGGCCAACTCCCAGCGCTGTCATGGATGAAGCTGGTCGCCACCTTTCGCTATGAAAACGACGCGCTGCGCACCTGGGAGGGTTTCGGCGCCGACCCGCACCTAAAACGCACAGAACGTATACTCCTGCACGCGATTGGCAATTGGTACTACTGGGTCGTCAGCCTGCTCGCGATAGGCGGTCTCGGCGTCGTCGTGCGCGACTATTGGTGTGCCCGCCAGCAGCCGACAGTCGTCGCAGCGGTTCGCAACAGCGTGTTGATCGTGGCGATCGCCGCGAGCGGCGTGCTGGTACCGATGCTCTTTTTTGGCGACTCGCGGTTCAAGGTACCCATCGTGCCGTGCCTCGCGCTGCTCGCCGCCGTGGGGATTCACCGCTGTTTTTTGCACAGGAGAATGGAGAGCCTTTTGGGCTCAGTTCCTTGACCCTTGCTGAGTCATTGCCCCTCCATAGACGCCTGAGTGTCGTGCTTACCTGTTATCACCGCCACATCCTAATTTGCTGATCTGCTCACGACATCGCATTTAAGTGCCTTATACTGCCAACAACCCTTTCCTTGGCGCAACCATATTGGCACTATTATCATTCTCGACTAACGGTGCCAATATCTTTCACGGAGCTCGCCTTCTTGCGCATTGTTGTCAGGGAGCGTCACGCGGATGGCCGCTAGTGACACAACACCCGATACGAAGAACATAATAAAACAGATGCAAAAGAGCAGAGCATTTTTCCCGCAGCTTACGATCCTGGCCATTTTAGTGGCGCTGGTAACGGCTTTCTGGGCACCTACGCTGTTCAGCAATAGGGTGCTTGTTCACGGTGATTCAGTTTTTCATGGCTTATCACTGTGGGACTACTACTCGCAAAATCTCGATCAGCTCAGCAATCTACTGTGGAACCGCAACACCTATGGCGGTCATCCCCTTTTTGCCGAGGGGCAGGGCTCATTTTTGTTTCCACTCAATGCTTTGCTAGTGCACCTCATGACCCCAATCTACGCGAACAGCTTCGCGCATTGGGCTCAGATGATAGTGGCAGGCGTCGCTGTTTACGGCTTGAGCCGTACGCTGAATTTGTCGACATGGGCGAGCGGCTTCGCTGCGCTAGCCACGGTATTTTCAAGCTACTGGTTACACATGCAGGAAAACATGACCATAAGCGCAACTGCGATGTGTGTGCCCTGGTTTATCTGGGCTGCGGAGTGTTGGTTTCAGCGCCCTGGCTACAGAACATCTATACTGTTGGGGATCGCAACGGCCATGACTATATTTGCTGGGTACCCGCATCACCTGCAGGGAGCTGCGGTGTATCTAGTGATCTCACTTCTGCCCAATATGCTGGAAAAGGAATCAAGAAATGAACTGATCGCGAAGTTTTCGATTTTATGGAAAACAGGTCTTTTTGCTGTTTTAACAGGGATAGGTTTGGCAGCAATCCAGCTACTCCCGCTAGTTGAGCTCACACAGTACTCTCACCGCGCCACAGGCGCAGCACCAATTTATTTCCATGAGCCGCTCGATCATTATATTCGAGGAATGCTTTACATACTTCGCGCTCACGAATTTGATTCACCTAACTTTATTCCTTCGATAGGTAGTTCTCTGGTCGTCCTAGCCTTCACGCTAACTATTTTCTTTAAACTGCCGACACGGATCAAAGGACATTTTGTCGCCACTCTCTTGCTGCTCAATTTGGCGATGGGCGGAACCTCACCCATCACTTCCTTCCTGTACAGCTGGCATATGATTCCCGGTATGCATTATTTCCGTGTCATGATCCCGTACTTTATTGTTGCTGCTGTTGGCGTTGGAATCATGGCCGGATTTTCGATTGACCGCTTAAGCGTGGCGCTAAAGGGTTTCGATAGATACCGGATAGCCAATTACTTCTTGAGCTGGCGAGAGAAATTCACAGCGGTAATATTCGTGGCGTTCTGGGTTTTCGCCCTCTACCGGGTAGGGGTTCCATTTCCGATAGGATCAAAACACATGGCCTTTGCTGGACTGGGTATTATCACAGTAGCACTGTCGACGGCGGCCAAACGAACGCCATTGATCCCCATATTGCTATTTTTTGTATTGGCTTTGGAGGTCGCCAGCTTAAAACTAGATGAATATGTGTTTGTGGCGCCATCAGCATTGAATAAACCTGAAACGGTGAACATTATCGAGCGCGATGATCCACACAAGAATTACAAAGTGTATAGCGCCTCAATGAGCTTTCTCTCTATGATGGGGAGCCCCCATCAGGAACACCTGGCGGATAACATTCAATCCGTACTCGCCCACCTTGTCGGGCTATCGAATCTACGCTGGAATATACCTTCCATGATGGGCTCAACAGCACTGCAATTGCGCGAGGGAACGTTTATTCATCCAACTATCGTGGCAGAAACCAATGGCATTTCAGATTCACCTGCGGGCTTGCGCCTCATTGACCTTCTCGGTGTGAAATACATAGCTGCTGATGGGCCCAGAGAAGCCCCGGGATTCCATCTGAAATTCCATGATCCGGTGACCAATACCTGGCTCATGGAGAATAGTGCAGCAAAACCGCGCTTTCAGGTGTATACGAACTACCGCATTGTGGAAGACTCACAGGAGGCACTGGAGGCGTTGCAAGCCACCAGCGTGCCATTATTGGCACTTCAGCTTACGGATTTTATGACCCCGAAAATTGGCGCTGTGATTGCTCCTGCATCACCTGACAAGGAATCAGAAATTAGTTTCAGCTTGAAAAAGGATACCTTTACTCACTATGAACTCAGTACTCAAGCAGCAGAGCCTGGCTGGCTATTTCTGGCTGACAGTAATTATCCGGGTTGGCATGCCTATATTGACGGTGTTGAAACACCTGTCTATACCGCACAGATTCTCGGCAAGGCCATCGCTATTCCGCAAGGGGATCATGAGGTAACGCTGATCTTTAAATCCGCCAGCTTCCGCTTAGGGCTGTGGCTTACTGCCGCGACACTACTGGCTATCGTGATTGTTTCAATTATGTTAATCGCAGGTCGCTCGCGATATACTGATGCGCGCCTTGCTAAGAAGCTTCAGCACCATGAATAACCAATCTGGATCTCGGCCACTATGAGCAGCATTGCAGTTATACTCCCGGCCTATAATGAAGAGCTGACTATTGCTGACACGATATTGGACTTTCACCGGGAATTACCCAGTGCAATGATCGTCGTCGTAAATAACGCATCCACCGACAATACCGTGGCAGTCGCCCGGCGCACTATCGATGAGCTATCGATCCTGGGTGTGGTGATCGACGAGCCCAGGGCCGGAAAAGCGAACGCAGTAAGGATCGGGCTCAAAACATTCGACGCCGATATCTACGTTATGGCCGACGCAGATCTAACCTATCCCGCTAAGCATGTTCATGAACTCATCAGGCCCATTGAGGAAAATATGGCTGATCTGGTCGTAGGCGACCGCATTTCGCAAGGTCGTTATCGCGAGGAAAACAAACGGCAGTTCCACAATGTGGGGAATCAAGTGGTGTGCACGTTGGTGAACCGATTATTCCAAGCCGACCTGAAGGATATAATGAGCGGCTACCGGGCATTGAGCAGACGCTTCGCGCACAACTATCCCATTCTGGTTGAGGGCTTTCAGCTGGAAACGGATATGACCCTGCACGCCCTGGACAAGCGATTTCGCATCACTGAAATTCCGGTCGAATATCGGGATCGTCCCGCAGGTAGTAGTTCCAAACTGCATACGTTCCGCGATGGCGCGCGCGTCTTAACGACTATACTCGACATCTTTCGCCACTATCGCCCGCTGCTTTTTTTCGGAACGATTGCTCTGCTTCTGTTGACCAGCGCTTTCATATTCAGCGTCCCGGTAATCAAAGACTGGATAGAGCATAGCTACATTTATCACGTGCCGCTGGCCATATTGTCCAGCGCACTGGTGTTGCTCTCTACACTCACCATGAGCGTGGGGCTTATTCTCGACTCTATTGCCTACCAGCATCGTATGGACTACGAGCGGAATATCAACACGCAACTCAATGAAAAGCTCTAAAATGGATAAGCGGTTTTTCATCTTTGCCCTGGTGGGCGGCGTTGGCTTTGTGGTGGATGCCAGTATCCTCACTGTGATGATGAAGCAGCTTCATTTCAATCTCTACCTTTCCCGTTCAGTCTCCTTTACCTGCGCCAGTCTCACCACATGGTTGTTGAACCGTAGCCTGACTTTCAGGGACGCCACCCAGGCCACTGTTATTCACGGCACCGAATACTTCAAATACGTCACCGTGCAAATCATCGGGGCGGCAATCAACCTCCTGGTGTTTGTCCTTCTAACACTACTGCGGCCAGAGCTGGAGCATCTGCCGGTCGTGCCGCTGGCAGTGGGTGCCGTCTTTGGGCTGCTATTCAATTTCGTGGGAACGCGATTCTGGGTCTATCCCGACAGGGGTACGTGAATTGGAAAAATATACCGGCACCGACAATCTGGAAGTTATGGCGCTCGCCAGAAACTACAACAAATTCCTGACAGATTTGGTGATAAAGCATGCCCGGCGATCAGATGCTATCCTGGATTTTGGAGCTGGAATAGGGACGTTTGCGTCCTGGATGACAGATCGAGGCTATGCTGTGAGCTGCGTTGAAACTGATCCTGATCAGGCCAATGTGATTGCCGATACAGGGTTAGCGGTGCGCCCCGAAATTGCTGATTTCCCCGACAACAGTTTCGACTATATATATACGCTCAATGTGCTGGAACATATTGAGCAAGATGTGGAAGTGCTGAGTGAGTTCAAGCGCGTATTGAAACCTAACGGAAAAATATTCATTTATGTGCCGGCGATGACTGTATTGTACTCAAGCATGGATGAGAAGGTCGGGCATCACCGACGCTATTCAAGGCAATCGTTAAGCGAACTCGGCCATAAAGCGGGCTTTCGAGTAAGCAATTGCTTGTATGCGGACAGTCTGGGGTTCCCTGCCACTTTACTTTTTAAACTGTCTAATAATACGTCTGGAGACTTGAATCCCAGGATGCTGGTTCTCTACGATCGCCTGATCTTTCCGCTCAGCAGGTTGTGCGATGTGTTTACCTCACGTCTGTTTGGCAAGAATGTTTACTGCGTTCTCGAAAATAAATGAGATCAGTATGGCGCCCTGTATAGGTTTCCAGTCTAAAAGCAGATGCAAACGATAAGAACGTTTTTCCGACCGCTTACGATCCTGGCCATTTTGGTGGCGCTGGTAACGGCATTCTGGGCACCTACACTGTTCCACAATAAGGTACTTGTTCATGGTGACTCTGTGTTGCACGGGCTGTCGCTGTGGGACTATTACGCGCAAAACATCGGCCAGCTCAGCAATCTACTGTGGAGTCGCAACACCTACGGCGGGCACCCCATTTTTGCCGAGGGGCAGGGGGCCTTCGCCTTTCCATTGAATATGGTGCTCGTGCATATGATGACTCCAATCTACGCGAATAGCTTCGCGCATTGGGTGCAGATGATAGTGGCAGGAATCGCCGTCTATGGCTTGAGCCGTACGCTAAATTTGTCAGTCTGGACGGCCGGCTTTGCTGCGTTGGCTACGGTGTTTTCAAGCTATTGGTTACAAATGCAGGAGAACATGACCGTTAGTATGACGGTCATGTGTGTACCCTGGTTTATCTGGGCCGCAGAGTGCTGGTTTCAGCGACCTGGCTGGAGAGCAGCCATACTTTTGGGTATTACTGCTGCATTGGTCGTCTTCGCCGGATATCCGCATCACCTGCAGGGGGCCGCGGTATATGTTGTCGTTTCATTGCTGCCCAGTCTACTGGAAAGACAGTCAAGAACTGAGCTGATCACGAAGTTCCCGATACTATGGAAAACAGGCCTTCTGGCAATTGCAGTCGGTATAGGATTGGCGGCAGTGCAACTACTGCCGCTACTGGAACTCACCCAGTACTCTCACCGTGCCGCAGGCGCAGCCCCCGTTTTTTTTGAGGAGCCACTCGATAAGTATATTCGAGGATTCCTTTTCAATCTCCGCGCGCATGAACTGGAGCAAACAAACTTTATCGCCTCAATAGGCAGCTCCCTTGTTGTCCTTGTATTTACGTTAGCCATTTTCTTCAAAATGCCGACACGGATCAAAGGGCATTTTGTCGCCACGCTGGTACTGCTAAATTTGGCGATGGGTGGAACATCACCCCTGACTGCCTGCCTGTACAACTGGCATTTGATACCAGGCATGCACTATTTCCGGGTCATGATCCCGTACTTCATTGTTGCCGCTGTTGGCGTTGGAATCATTGCCGGGTTTTCGATTGACCGCGTAAGTGCGGCTCTAAAGGGTTGCAATAGCAATCGGATAGCCCAGTATTTTGTGTCTTGGCGAGGGAAATGTGTAACGGCGATATTCGTATCTTTCTGGACATTTTCCCTTTACAGGGTAGGAATTCCATTTCCGATAGGAGCAAAACACATTGCCTTTGCAGGACTGGGTATTGTCACGGTAGTAATGTTGACGAAGGCCAGACGAACGTCCTGGATTCCCATGGTGCTATTTTTTGTATTGGCATTAGAGGTCGCCAGCATGAAGCTGGATGAATATGTGTTTGTAGCTCCATCAGCATTGAATAAACCTGAAACGGTAAGCATCATCGAGCGGGATGATCCACAGCGGAATTACAAAGTCTATAGCGACTCTATGAGCTTTCTTACGATGCTCGGGAGCCCCCATCAGGAACATCTGGCTGACAACATACAATCTGTACTGGCACACCTGGTAGGACTATCCAATCTGCGCTGGAATTTACCGTCCATGACGGGCGCAACGGCGCTGCAATTACGCGAAAGAACATTTATTGATGCAACGCTCAATCAGGAAATCAGAGGCATTTCAGGAGCACCTGTCGGCCTTCGCCTCATTGACCTTCTCGGTGTGAAATACATTGCTAGCGATGGGCCTAAAGAAACCCCGGGGCTGCATTTGAAATTCCAGGATCCGGCGACAAATACCTGGCTATTTGAGAACACTGCTGCAAAACCGCGCTTTCAGGTGTACACAAACTACCGCATTGTGAAAGACTCACAGGAGGCATTGGAGGCGCTGCAAGCCACCACCGTGCCACTATTGGCACTGCAGGCGACGCACTTTATGACCCCGAAAGCTAACACTGCGATTGCACCTTCAACACCTGGCACTGAGCCTCAAATGAGCTTCAATTTGACTAAAGATACCTTTACCCATTATGAGCTGAGTACCACATCGACCCAACCGAGTTGGCTCTTTCTGGCTGACAGTAATTATCCAGGCTGGCATGCCTATATTGACGGTGTTGAAACGCCTGTCTATACCGCACAGATTCTCGGCAAGGCTATCGCTATTCCGCCAGGGGATCATGTGGTAACGCTGATCTTCAAATCCGCCAGCTTCCGATTGGGACTGTGGCTTACTGCGGCAATACTTTTAGCCATTGCGATTCTTTCAACTATGTCGATCGCCCGTTCGGCTGTCCGCAATATTTGATTTTTCGTGATTTTCTTCACAATGGTGTGATAAATGTACCAGCGAATCAATGGGTGATTGTGCTTAGGACTCGGTACTGTTTTACAGTACAATTCCGAAAATGTTGGACGTGTTTAGTGACTCAAATGGAATAAAATCTAACTATTGCTGCGATGGAGATTGATATGAAGAAGGCTGTTGTTACGGGTGTCACTGGCCAGGATGGCGCTTATCTGACGGGTTTGTTGTTGGATAAAGGCTATAAGGTTTACGGCGCATGTCGTCGAACGAGTGCTGTAAATCTTTGGCGAATGGAGGAATTGGGGGTGCTGGGGCACCCCAATCTGGAGATCGTTGACTACGACTTAACAGACGCCATGGACGCCATGAGGCTACTGGAGGTCAGCCAGGCCGATGAAGTTTACAATCTGGCAGCCCAAAGTTTTGTCGGTGTGTCGTTTAAGCAGCCTATGGCGACCTCCAAGATTACCGGTCTGGGAGCGCTAAATCTTCTCGAAGCGATCCGGTCTACCAATACGAAAATACGCTTCTACCAGGCTTCCACATCTGAAATGTTTGGAAAAGTTCAAGCAGTGCCTCAGAGTGAAGAAACGCCCTTCTATCCGCGCAGTCCCTATGGTGTAGCGAAGTTGTTTGCACACTGGATGACCATTAACTATCGCGAATCCTACGACATCTTTGCCAGCAGCGGGATCTTGTTTAATCACGAGTCGCCCTTGCGCGGCAAGGAGTTTGTGACACGTAAGATTACTGATACCGTCGCCAGAATACACTTGGGTCTGGCAGACACGCTGGAGCTCGGTAACATCGATGCAAAACGCGACTGGGGTTATGCCAAAGATTACGTTGATGGCATGTGGAGAATGTTGCAGTCTGATACGCCCGATACCTTCGTGTTGGCGACGAATCGGACCGAAACGGTCAGAGACTTTGTCGAACTTGCCTTCGCGGTTGTGGGTATTTCCCTCGAGTGGAGCGGTAAGGCCGAAAAAGAAATTGGGAAGTGTACAAAGACGGGAAAAGTGTTAGTGAAGATTAATCCGGCATTTTATCGACCGGCCGAGGTGGAGTTGCTGATTGGTGATCCCGCGAAGGCCAAACGTATACTGGGCTGGCAAGCTGAGACGACGTTGGAGCAACTGTGTGACATGATGGTGGCGGCTGATATCAAGCGCAATGAAAGGGGCGTTTCCTTCTGATGGGCAACAGCGTTCTAATCACAGGTATTGCGAGTTTTACCGGCCCCTATCTTGCTCGTGAGTTGGTTCTGAACGGTTATGAAGTCTTTGGGCTGAGCCAGGAAGCTTTCGCTACTGAGTACGCTACCTCACTGGCGGGAAATCTTCTGGATATCGCCAGCTTGGAAGACGTTATCAGTCGCTGCAATCCTGATTTTGTCGTGCATCTGGCCGCTATCACGTATGTTCCGCATGGTGATGTTGCCGAGATGTACCAAACCAATGTGGTGGGTACCAGAAACTTACTGGCCGCTATCGCCAGGCAATCTTCCCTGCCTGAAAAAATTCTGTTGGCGAGCAGCGCGAATGTCTATGGCAATACAGTCGAGGGTGCCCTTGACGAAAATACCGCCTTTTCTCCTACAAATGATTACGCGACGAGCAAAGTAGCCATGGAGTATATGGCCAGGACATGGGCGAATCGCCTGCCCATTTCAATTGTTAGGCCATTCAATTACACCGGCGTAGGCCAAACCGACAAGTTCCTGATACCAAAACTTGTGACGCACTTTCAGCAGCGAAAGTCAGAAATTGAACTGGGCAACATCGATGTGATCCGGGATTTTTCAGATGTTAGATTTGTGAGTGCTGCGTACCGGCAGTTGCTGGAGA
>JANNXP010000206.1:0-17635 GCA_031409615.1 Haliea sp.
AATACGAGACTGGATGGTCGTTGTCGGGGTAGTGCTGATAGTGGCTGTATTAGTGGACGCCTGGCGTCGCATTCGTCGTGATAAAACGGCCAAGGTGAGGGTCAAGCTGGTCAATCCTGACGATCTTCCGGCTGCACCGCAAATCGATATTGGCCATTTCAGAGAGCTGCCCAACGGTGGTGCCAGGGTCGTTGAAAGGGGCGATATTCTCAGGGCTGCAGGATTTGGTCGAGGCGGGGCAAAGTCCACTGTGCCGCGTACGCCAGCAAAAAAAGGGTCGGCAAAGCGGCCACCCAAAGAGAAAGAAGAGGATGAGGTAGTGGCTGGGATGTCTTCAATGGCTCCCGGGGATGAATCAGAAAATCTGGATTGGCTGGATGGCCTCGGGTCGCAGGACAGTCAAACAACGCCCCTACCGATGCCTGCTCCGGGTAAACTTCCGCGTGAAGAGGCCCCCGAAGTCTTCATGCTCAATGTCGTGGCCCGCAGTGACCAGGGCTTTCGCGGTGACGATATACTGCATATTCTATTGGCCTGCGACCTGCGCTTCGGCGATATGAATTTTTTCCATCGCCACGAGTTTGAGGCGGGACGCGGGGCCATTCAATTCAGTGTCGCCAATATGATGCAGCCCGGGGTGTTCGACATTGACAGCATGGCGGATATGGCGACGCCCGGACTGGTGTTCTTTCTCACCCTGCCCGGACCTGAGGACATGATGCAGGCTTTCGACTATATGCTGGAGACGGCGCAGACGGTCGCCCGCAATCTGGGTGCTGATGTGCTCGACGAGTCGCGCAGTGTAATGACGCGGCAGACCATGGAGCACAGTCGGCAGAAAATCCGTGAACTGGAGCGGCGCCTGCTGGCCAAGGCCCGCTAAATCGCACTATGCCATTGGCAGACCCTGTGCAGGAAATCGAAGCCCTGCGAGAGCAACTGGATGCCTGGAACAACCAGTACTATGTGCTGGACCAGCCTACCGTCCCGGATGCAGAGTACGATCGCTGTATGCAGCGCCTGCTGGCGTTGGAAGCAGAACATCCCCAATATTTTCGCGGTGACTCACCTTCTCAGCGAGTGGGGGGGCAGCCCCTTGGCCAGTTCAGTCAGGTCTCGCATGAAGTGCCCATGCTGTCCCTGGACAACGCCTTCAACGCACAGGACATGCAAAATTTTAATCGGCGGTTGCTCGACCGGCTCGGGGCAGATGCACAGCCGCTGGAATTCGCGTGTGAGCCGAAGCTCGATGGGATAGCCGTCAGTCTGCTGTATGTCAACGGGATGTTGGAGCGCGGTGCCACGCGCGGCGACGGCACTACCGGTGAGGATATCACCCACAATGTACGCACCATTCGCTCTATTCCCCTGCGCCTGAGGGGTGAGGGTTTTCCCGCGGTGTTGGAAGTGCGCGGCGAAATCTATATGCCCAGGGCGGGGTTCGAGCGACTCAATGACCGCGCCCGTGAGCACGGTGAAAAGACCTTTGTGAACCCACGCAATGCCGCTGCCGGCAGTTTGCGCCAATTGGATGCCCGGATAACGGCCCAGCGCCCCCTGGAGATGTGTTGCTACGGTGTGGGGCAGGTGCGCGGAGGCAGTCTACCCGAGCGTCACGCCGAGGCGCTGGCATGCCTTCGGGACTGGGGCCTCAGAATCAATGCTGAGTCTGCAGTGGTGCGCGGCGTGGAGGCCTGCGATGCGTATTACCAGTCACTGGCCGAACGCCGCAACAGTCTGGCCTACGATATTGATGGCATTGTATTTAAGGTCAATGAGTTGGCGCTGCAGCAGCGGCTGGGTTTTGTATCGCGCGCTCCCCGGTGGGCCATCGCCAGAAAATTTCCCGCGCAGGAAGAGATGACACCACTGTTGGATGTGGAGTTTCAGGTGGGGCGCACGGGCGCTATCACCCCGGTGGCCAGATTGTCACCGGTGTTTGTCGGTGGTGTTACCGTCAGTAATGCGAGCCTGCACAACAGCGATGAAATTGATCGCCTGGGGATACAGATCGGCGACACCGTTATTGTGCGTCGCGCTGGTGATGTGATTCCGCAGGTGGTTTCGGTGGTGCTTGAGCGGCGCCCCGTCGACGCGCGCCCCATCGTGTTTCCAGTCCGTTGCCCCGTGTGTCAATCCGTCATTGAGCGCGAGCCAGGGGAGGCGACCTTGCGCTGTATGGGTGGTCTGGTGTGCGGCGCCCAGCAAAAAGCGGCTATCCGGCATTTTGCATCGCGGCGAGCGCTGGATATCGATGGGTTGGGAGATAAACTTGTCGAGCAGTTGGTGGACGAAACCCTGGTAGAAAATGTTGCCGGACTTTATTCGCTGTCGAGAGAGCAGCTGCTGCGCCTTGATCGCATGGGTGAAAAATCGGCTGACAATTTGCTGGTCGCAGTGCACAACAGTAAACAGACGACCTTGCCGCGCTTTATTTTTGCCCTGGGTATTCGCGAAGTGGGTGAGGCAACGGCGCTTGGTTTGGCGCGTCATTTCGGTAGCTGGCCTCTGCTGGCAGCCGCCTCTGAGCAGCAGTTGCTGGAAGTGACGGATGTCGGTCCGGTAGTCGCCGACCATCTGCGGCAGTTTTTTGATTCTGCCTCGAGTATGCAGGTGGTCAAATCATTGCTTGACGCCGGCGTGCATTGGCCGGATATCGAGCGGTTGCCCGAGCAGCACTTGCCTCTCGCCGGTCAAACCTGGGTGGTCACCGGCACACTGGAAGCACTGACCCGAGACGATGCCAAACACTATTTGCAGACACTTGGAGCCAAAGTTGCTGGTAGTGTGTCGGCGAAAACCACGTGTTTGGTTGCCGGTCCGGGCGCCGGGTCCAAGCTCTCCAGGGCGAATGAATTGGGTGTGCAAGTGAGCGATGAGCAATCCCTGCTGGGGTTGCTGGCGCAACATGGTGTAGAGATTTGACGCGCACCCTGCTGCTCGCTTTGCTACTGGTCGTGAGCGCCTGCACGACCAGTCCGCCACAGAATGTCACCAATATCTGCGCTATCTTCCGCGAGAAGGACGGCTGGTATGACGACGCCGCCGACGCCAGTGATGAGTGGGGCAGCGCCATACCGGTGATGATGGCTATTATTTATCAGGAATCGCGCTTTCAGGCCAGTGCCAGACCGCCGCGCACGAGGATTTTCGGCTTCATTCCCGGGCCCAGGCCGTCCAGCGCCTACGGCTACAGTCAGGCTAAAACCACCACATGGGATGAATACAAGCAGTCCGCGGGACGCTTCGGTGCTGACCGGGACGATTTTTCCGATGCCATTGATTTTGTCGGGTGGTACAACGAACAGTCCAGTAAGCGTAGTGGTATTTCCCTGCAGGATACCTACGGACTTTACCTGGCCTACCACGAGGGGCACGGCGGCTATAACCGTGCGACCTATCTGCAAAAGCCGTGGCTGGTTAAAGTAGCGCACAAAGTCCAAGCCAGCGCTGACAGCTACCAGACGCAGTTAGTGGCCTGCGAAGCACAGCTGAAACGTACCGGGGGCTTTTTCGATTGGTTTTGAGCACGCGTAACCGGCGGCAGTTCAAGTTGGGACACCAGCTGCTCTAAATGCCGCTAAGTGTCGGAAAAGTAACACGATTCCTCGGCCTGTCTTAATGAAATGTCGCTTGACATGTGACACAATCCGCAGGCCCTTTATGGCGGCTACCCGCGCCATGTTTTTTTGTATACCACTAGTGAGCAAGGCACGTGAAACCAACCGATATCAAGAATCCTGAATATTTCCACAAGGTAGTGGATTGCCAGTACGCCTGTCCGGCGCATACGCCGGTCCCAGAGTACATACGCCTGATTGCGGCGGAGCGTTATACGGATGCCTATATGGTCAACTGGCACTCCAATGTCTTTCCCGGCATTCTCGGGCGCACCTGTGACCGACCCTGTGAACCGGCTTGTCGCCGTGTCAGGGTTGAGGAAGAGCCGGTAGCGATCTGCCGGCTGAAGCGTGTTGCTGCGGATAACAAGGATGATATTACCGATCGTCTACCCCTCATTCCCAAGAAGAAGAACGGCAAGCGCATTGCGCTGATTGGTGCCGGTCCCGCCTCGCTCACAGTGGCGCGCGACCTTGCCCCGTTGGGCTACAGCATAGACATTTACGACAATCAGTTCGCCGGTGGCGGCATGATGCGCAGCCAGATACCGTCTTTTCGCTTGCCAGTGGCGGTACTGGATGAGGAAGTGAACTACATCCTCAATATGGGCGTGACCACGACGTTCGATATACAGGTGGACAGCCTGAAAGAGGTACTGAACAAGAATTACGATGCCGTATTTGTCGGGACCGGAGCGCCGCGCGGCAAGGGCCTGAATTTGCCTGGCCTGGAGGATGCCAAGGCGAATGTCTATCTGGGCATCGAATGGTTGTCCAGCGTGGCCTTCGAGCACACCACCGCCATCGGACGGCGCGTCCTGGTATTGGGCGGCGGCAACACGGCCATGGACTGCTGCAGGACATCCAGGCGCATGGGCGGGGAAGACGTGCGTGTGGTTGTGCGTAGCCCCTTCGAGGATATGAAAGCCTCGCCCTGGGAGAAGGCAGATGCCGCGCACGAGGGCATTCCGATCTATAACAACCATGTGCCGAGGGAGTTCGTGGTGGAGGACGGCAAACTCATGGGTATGACGTTCGAAAAAGTTGAGGCCCAGTATGACGATACGGGTAAGCGCTCGCTGGTATCCACTGGTGAAGCTCTGGTATTCATGGAAGCGGATGACGTACTGATGGCGATTGGTCAGGAGAATTCGTTCCCATGGATAGAGCGGGATCTGGGCATAGATTTTGATAAATGGGACATGCCTGTCGTCGACAAGGCGACATTTCAGTCTACGAATGCAAAAGTATTTTTCGGCGGTGACTCGGCCTTCGGCCCGGAAAATATTATCACCGCTGTTGCCCACGGCCACCAGGCTGCGGTCAGTATCGACTTGTTCTGTCGTGGCGAAGACGTTCACAAACGCCCACCTCCCCACGTGACGCTCGCCAGCCAGAAAATGGGTGTGCATGAGTGGAGCTTTGATAATGCCGTAGCCGTCGATCAGCGTTATATAGTGCCACTGGCGCCGCTGGAAAAGACCCTGAAAGACCGTAAGGTAGAGGTTGAACTGGGATTTGACGTCGCGACCGGCTACAAGGAAGCAGAACGCTGCCTGAATTGTGATGTACAGACGGTATTTGACGAGCTGCGCTGCATTGAGTGTGACGCGTGTGTCGACATCTGCCCTACGGATTGCATCAGCTTTGTTACCAATGGCACGGAGGATGATCTGCGCACTCGTCTGGCGGCGCCGGCCGGGAATTTGGCCCAGGATATCTATGTATCCGCCGATTTGCCCACTATGCGAGTGATGGTTAAAGACGAGGATGTGTGCCTGCACTGCGGCTTGTGTGCAGAGCGCTGCCCCACCGCGGCCTGGGATATGCAAAAGTTTCTCTACAATGTACGTCAGGCGGGACAGGGACTATGAAACGCATTGAATCCGTCAACGACTTTGTCATCAAGTTTGCCAATGTGAACGGCACTGGTTCAGCCAGTGCCAATAACCTGTTCGCCAAGGCCCTGTTTCGCATGGGTGTGCCCGTGTCACCCAAGAATATTTTTCCCTCCAATATCCAGGGATTGCCGACGTGGTACGAAGTCAGGGTAAACGATAAAGGATACCTGGGACGCCGTGGCGGTATCGACATAGCACTTTCCGTGAATCCGCAGAGTATGGCTCAGGATATCCGCGAAGTGGAGCCTGGCGGCTATTTCATCTATGACAGTACCAAGCCACTGGATCATCGCCTGTTGCGTGATGACATCAGTATTATTGGCATACCGCTTACCCGTATTTGTAATGAGCAGTACGACGACCCGCGCCAGCGTCAACTGTTCAAGAACGTGATCTATGTCGGAGCCCTGGCAGCACTACTGGATATGGACTTCAAGGTGTTGACCGGTTTGGTGGAGGACCAGTTCAAAGGCAAGAAGAATTTGGTACTGCCCAATATTCATGCGCTGGAGCTGGGACATCATTACGCCCGCGCCAACTACGAATGTCCCATCGGCATACGGGTGAAAAAAAGCGACAAGGTGGGCGATAAGATTCTGTTGGATGGCAATACGGCTCTCGGTCTGGGCGCACTGTACGGTGGTGCAACGGTTGCGGCCTGGTACCCAATCACGCCGTCCACGTCGGTGGTCGACGCCTTCGAGAAATATGCCAAGCGGGTCAGGATCGACCCCGGCACGGGCAGGCGTAATTACGCTATCGTGCAGGCAGAGGACGAGTTGTCGGCTATCGGTATGGCAATAGGTGCCAGTTGGAACGGCGCGCGCTCTTTCACGGCTACATCCGGGCCTGGAGTGTCATTGATGAGTGAGTTTCTGGGGCTGGCCTATTTTGCGGAGATTCCCACGGTCTTGTTTAATGTGCAGCGCGCCGGCCCATCCACCGGAATGCCCACCCGTACGCAGCAGTCCGATATTTTGGCCTGCGCCTATGCCTCACACGGTGATACCAAGCAGGTGCTGCTGTTTCCCTCGACACCCAAGGAGTGCTTCGATTTTGGGGCACTTTCTTTTGACCTGGCGGAACGCTTGCAAACCCCCATCATTGTCATGAGCGACCTCGATCTGGGGATGAACGATAACATGTCCGAGCCGCTCGCCTGGGATGATGAACGCAAGTACGATCGCGGTAAGGTGATGACGGCTGAGCAGTTGGAGGATGGCGTGGAATTTGGCCGTTATCTGGATGTCGATGGTGATGCCATCTGCTACCGCACGTATCCGGGAACCCATCCTACCAAGGGTGCATTTTTTACCCGCGGTACGTCGCGCAACGAGTACGCGATCTACACTGAAAAAGGGGAAGAATACGAAGCGAATATGCTGCGCCTGCTGCGCAAGTGGGACACTATCAATGAACATGTTCCGGCGCCTATCACAGTCGATTGTGGCAGGGAAACGGATATAGCTGTGCTGTATTTTGGCACCAGTGAGGAATCATCCCTCGAAGCGCTGGACTATCTGGCGACAGAGGGCATCTATATGAATGCGATGCGCGTGCGTGCCTTTCCGTTCAACCAGGAAGTGCAACAGTATATTGAACGGCATACGCAGGTCTTTGTCATAGAACAGAACCGGGATGCGCAACTGCGCACTCTGCTGATGGCGGAATTTGAGTTCGGTCCGGACAAATTGAAGTCTGTCCTGTGCTTCGATGGCTCACCGATCAGTGCACGCAACATTCGCAAGCAAATTAAAAAACACCTCAATGGCGACAACGTGTTGCCACTACATCGCAAAGCCGCTTTGGTTCGCGCGGGAGAATCTCGATGAGCTACCAGGTTCCTAAATTTCGACATCCGCAGCTTCCAGTCAATGATCTGGGCTATACCAAAGCGGATTATGAGGGTGCTATTTCCTCGCTTTGTGCGGGCTGTGGTCACGATTCCATCAGTGGCGCTATCGTGCGGGCGTGCCATGAGCTGTCCATCGAACCGCACAAAATCGCCAAACTTTCCGGTATTGGGTGTTCCTCCAAAGCCCCGACCTACTTTCTGGGAAATTCACACGGTTTCAATTCGGTACATGGCCGTATGCCCTCCGTGGTGACGGGTGCAGCGCTGGCCAATCGGGAGTTGTTGTATTTGGGTGTATCCGGAGACGGGGACACCGCTTCCATCGGAATGGGACAGTTCGCTCACGTGGCCAGGCGTAACCTCAATATGGTCTACATCGTGATGAACAATGGCTGCTATGGGCTGACCAAAGGGCAGGATTCAGCCACGGCTGATCGCGGCTCGGCCAGCAAAAAGGGCGATCCCAGCATTTATAGCGCCATTGATCTGTGTGGTACGGCACTGCAAATGGGCGCTACCTTTGTGGCGCGCAGCTTTTCGGGGGACAAGGAGCAACTGGTGCCCTTGATCAAGGCCGCCATAGCGCATCGCGGTTTCGCTCTGATCGATGTAGTGTCACCCTGCGTCACGTTTAACAATAACCCGCAGTCCACCAAGAGCTATGATTTCGTGCGCGAGCATTCCGAGGCCACAGGAACGATTGATTTTGTGCCTATGCGCAAGGAAATCACCACCCAGTATCAGCCGGGCTATAGCCACGAAGTCACCATGCACGACGGCTCTTCCATACATCTGCACAAGGTCGACGAATCGCTCAATCCGTTCGACCGGCGCTCGGCCATCACGGCCCTGGAGGATCATCGTTGTTCTGGCAATATCCTGACCGGTTTAATCTATATGAACAAGGATTCTCGTGATTTGCACGAAGTACTGGAGACCTCGCAGCGGCCGCTCAACCAGTTGCATGAGGCTGATTTGTGCCCCGGCAACAAGATGTTGCTGAATATAAACGCGAGTCTGCGCTAGATTTTCTGGCAGCAGGATGCTTGGAGGTTGGTGTAAGCCGCCCTTTTTTTTACAGATTTGTTGCATTGTGCCTGCCTCTTGTCATGTAATTGTCATAGTTCCCTCTTCTAATAAGCCCATTTGGGAATTCGAGGGTGTCCGGGTTTATGAACACGCATACGGTGTTGATCGTTGACGACGAGTTCGCCATTCGGGACATGCTACGCATGGCCCTGGAAATGGCCAACTTTCAGTGCATTGAGGCTGAAAACATACAGCAGGCATACCAGCTCATCGTAGATGTTCGCCCCGCTATTGTACTGCTGGACTGGATGCTACCCGGTGGCAGCGGCCTGGAGCTCATGAGTCGACTGAAGCGCGAGGAGCTGACCCGCGATATGCCAGTAATCATGCTGACGGCCAAGACTGCGGAAGACAATGTCATACAAGGTCTTGATGTTGGCGCCGATGACTACATCACCAAACCCTTTGCACCGCGTGAATTGATAGCGCGCATCAGGGCGCTATTGCGAAGGTCCAGCGGCGGCATCGAAGGAGAGAAAATCCAGGTTGCCGAACTTCTGCTTGACGCTGAAAGCAAGCGCATATTTATCGCGGATCATCCGCTCGAGATGGGTCCGACGGAATTCAACCTGTTACAGTTCTTCATGTCGCATCAGGAAAGAGCGTATACGCGTGGACAATTGCTTGACCAGGTCTGGGGTGCAAATGTCTACGTGGAAGAACGGACAGTGGATGTGCATATACGCCGCTTGCGTAAGGCGCTGCAATCCAGCGCCGGCGATTACAGCAATATGATCCAGACAGTACGCGGGACGGGGTATCGTTTTTCCTCGCGCGGCCTAATTTGATTGGAGGCTCTGACTCGACATGAGTTGGTTTGCGGCGACTGGCCGAGTATTGCTGCTTGTGGCGCTGTCGGCTGCGCTGGGAAAAATGTATGGTTTTCCGCTGGAAGCTATCATCATCGCGCTTGCGGGGTTGACCGGATTCTGGTTGTACCAGATGGAACGTGTGCGGCGGTGGTTAAATGACCCCGGACAGACACTGCCCGACCTTTACGGCATCTGGGGAGAACTCCTGGTACGCATGTACAAAAATCAGAAAGGACATTCGGAGGCTCAGGCACTCTTGCAATCTACAGTAGACTATCTGCAGGATTCTTTTGCGTCTATGCGCGACGGCGTCGTTATGGTGGATGAGCACGGTTTAATTAAATGGTTGAATCACGCTGTAGAGCCTTTGTTGGGCCTTCGTTACCCGGATGACACGGGACAGACGCTGACGAATCTGGTACGTGTGCCCGAGTTCAATCGTTATTTTCTGTCAATGGATTACACGACACCACTGCAGTATATGGCCATTGGCGAGAAGGAGAAAACCTATCTACGCGTTGAAATTACGCGGTTTGGGGAGAGTGAGCGGCTCCTGTTCATCCGTGATGTCAGTGGTGCTGTGCGCATGGAGCAAATGCGCAGGGATTTTGTCGCGAACGTGTCACATGAATTGCGTACACCCCTGACTGTGATCAGCGGCTACCTCGGGACGTTTCTGACACACACGGAGGAACTTCCTGAGCGGTATGTAAAGCCGCTACGGCAAATGGACCAACAGGCACGGCGCATGGAGCATTTGCTCAAGGACCTGCTGTGGTTGTCGCGTATAGAGACGGAGCAACATGAAGATGAGCGTGAGCTTCTCGATATCAGGGGCCTGTTGCAAGAGTTGCGGGACGAATTGACGGAGGCGTATCCTGAGTCCGCAATTGAGCTGGATCTCGCTACCGACCAAAAGATTTATGGCGATTATCGACAGGTGTATAGCGCCATCTCAAACCTGGCGATCAATGCCATCAAGTACAGCGCTGCTGGCAGTCCTGTGAGGATCAGCTGGCTCTCGCAGGGCGACAAGTGCCTGCTGCAAGTGCGCGACGTCGGAATTGGTATAGACTCAATGCATATTCCCAGGCTGACTGAGCGATTTTATCGAGTAGATGACAGCCGCAGTTCTGCAACGGGTGGCACCGGCCTGGGGCTGGCCATAGTAAAGCATGCAGCAGCTGCGCATGGCGCAAAATTGACGATAGAGAGTAAGTTGGGCAAGGGTAGCGCATTTACTTTAGTGTTTCCGACAAGAGGTTAATGACATGTTGAAAAAGGAAGATTACCAGCAGCACATTTCCGGAACCTTCAACGCTGAGTTAGAGGCTCTGCGCAGTCACATGTTGGCGATGGGTGGCAAGGTAGAGCAGCAGCTCACTTCGGCCCTGGATGCACTGGTGAAGATGGACAGCAATGAAGCCGAACTCATCGTGACCAGGGATAGCGAAGTCAATCAGATGGAAATGGCCATAGATGATGAATGTGCGACCCTGCTCGCGCGACGCCAACCGACGGCCAGTGACTTGCGTCTTGTTATATCGATCATCAAGGTAAACAGGGACCTGGAACGTATTGGCGACGAGGCCGCCAAGATTGCAAAGCAGGCGGTTTGGCTGTCTGAGGAGAGCATTTCGCAGAGTAATTTTATTGAAATCAGGCATATTGGGGCCCGCGTGACTATCATGTTGCGACAGGCTCTTGATGCGTTTGCCCGGCTTGATGTGAGCCAGGCCGTCGAAGTGGTGAAAGGCGATGTTGAGGTGGACATGGAGTATGACACCGCCATGCGCAGTCTGGTGACGTTTATGGTTGAAGATCCACGCAATATTGGCGCTATCCTGAATGAAATGTGGGCGTTACGTAGTCTCGAGCGAATCGGCGATCATGCCTGCAATATCGCCGAACATGTGGTGTACCTGGTCAGAGGCTTGGATGTCAGGCACGGCGGGCTCAGGGACGAGCTGGACGAAAAGCTCACAGGTCCCGAATGACAACAGCTCGCCATCTTCGAATCTTAACGGGTAGGGCGTATTCTCCTACTCGGTTGTAACACTACAGTAACAAACGGAACCTAGAATTCATTCTGAATTCAGGGCAAGACCACACATCACAGGCAGTTATTTTTGAGGAGTACTAACCACGTGAAAAATATTCTGATCGGAGCAGTTACAGCGATGGTTGTCGCGGGGGGGCTAAACTCGGTCCAGGCGGCAAGTCGCGATAGCATTAGTATAGTGGGTTCGTCCACAGTGTATCCTTTTGCTACTGTCGCGGCCGAGCGCTTCGGGCGCAACGCTAACAATTTTAAGGCGCCAAAAATAGAATCAACCGGGACCGGCGGCGGTCTCAAGCTGTTTTGCAGTGGAGCGGGCACCGACACGCCCGATATCGCAAACGCGTCCCGTCGTATCAAACCGGCTGAATACGACACCTGCAAGAGCAATGGTGTGGCCGACATCGTCGAAGTATTGTTCGGTTATGATGGTATTGCCATCGCCAACTCCAGCAAAGCCCCGCAGCTCAAGCTGAGTCTAAAGGATGTTTACCTGGCACTGGCCAAGGATATTCCTGGCCCGGACGGCAGCCTTATCCCAAACCCCCATAAAACCTGGAAAGATGTAGACCCAACACTGCCAGCGACTAAAATTGAAGTGTTAGGGCCGCCACCAACCTCAGGTACCCGGGACTCGTTTGCGGAGTTGGCGATGGGCGGTGGGGCCAAAGCGATTGCGAGCCTGAAGGCACTTGCGGAATTGCCGCCGGAACAACCCGACCAGATCAAGGCAGCCATGTCAGCACTGGGGATACCCGCAAGTGTCTATGACACACTGCAGATAAAAAATGGCAAGCCACCCAAGGGCGAGGAAGTATTTGCCGCCGTGACCTATGCAGTCCGCGAGGACGGTGCCTATATCGAAGCGGGTGAGAACGACAACTTGATAGTGCAGAAACTGGAGGCCAACCCCAATGCGATTGGCGTCTTTGGTTATAGCTTCCTTGAAGAAAACAGTGATCAGGTTCAGGGTTCCACTATTGATGGCGTTGTTCCCGACCCTGGTTCCATAGCCAGTGGCAAATATCCCATATCACGCCCGATGTACTTCTACATCAAGAGTTCACATGTCGGTAAAATTCCCGGCATACAGGAGTACGCCATCGAATTCACGTCAAACAAGGCCATCGGGGAGGACGGTTACCTGACAGAGAAGGGATTGATTCCCCTGAGTGAGGAGGAGCTGAAGCGAGTTCAGGGCGATGTCAAGAATCTCAAGCGTCTTGAACTGTAGTTGACAAACTTGATCCCGGTCATTTCGGGGCTGCAGGGGTGTATCGCACGATACCCCCTTCAGTTGTATTACCGAGATATGCCGTGGCCGCGCAGGTGATGTGATAACCGTGGCAATTCAATAATGAATACAACGTCAATTTTACTGGTTCTCGTCGTCCTGTGCGTTATTAGTTTCTTTACGGGGCGCAAGCGTTCACAAGTGGTTGCCATGCGTCTGGGTGGCATCGCTGCGCTGCACTCGCTACCCAAACACTACGGTTATATGACTGCAGCCTGGGCTGTGCTCCCCGCACTTCTACTCCTCGCGTTATGGCTTGGTTTCGAATCCAGTGTGCTGCACAAGCTGGTAGTTGCCGAATTGCCGCAAAATATTCAGGCAATGTCGACTGATGATCTAGGGCTGTATTACAACCAGATTCAGAGCTTTGCCGTAGGCGCAATAGATTCTGCACAATTGGAGCAGGCCCAAGTGGTGGCGGCTGACCACTACATCGGGCTTGTGTCCGCCTTTAGTCAGCTCAAGGCGACGCTGGTATTTTTGCTGGCTATAGTGGGTGCGCTTCTGGCATTGCGGCGTGTGAGGCCGGCAATGCGTGCGAGGAATCATGTCGAAAGTATTATAGAGTGGGGCCTGTTTGGCTGTTCATTCTTGGCTGTGGTGACTACCCTTGGCATTGTGCTGTCGATCTTGTTCGAAGCAATTCGCTTCTTCCAGTTTATTCCACTACCAGACTTTCTGTTCGGTCTGCATTGGAGCCCGCAGATGGCGATTCGGGCTGATCAGGTGGGAGCGTCAGGCTCATTTGGCTTCGTCCCACTGCTGGTCGGAACCTTGCTGATTTCTGCTGTGGCTTTGACGATCGCCGTGCCGGTCGGGCTGATGTCAGCCATCTATCTTTCTGAATATGCTACGCGCCGTTTTCGTGCTGTTGCCAAGCCGGTGCTGGAAATTCTGGCCGGTGTTCCAACGGTCGTCTATGGCTTTTTTGCGGCCCTGACCGTGGCCCCTTTCATACGAGAACTGGGCGAGTCCGTCGGCCTCAGCGTCGCTTCTGAGAGCGCGCTGGCGGCAGGTATTGTGATGGGTATTATGATCATTCCATTCGTCCTGTCTCTGTCAGACGACATTATTAACGCGGTGCCAGTCAGTTTGCGGGAAGCCTCGTTGGGTATGGGGGCGACGATGAACGAGACCATTCGCAAAGTGGTATTGCCCGCTGCGCTGCCGGGTATCGTTGGTGGCATATTACTGGCCACTTCACGGGCCATTGGCGAAACCATGATCGTGGTAATGGCTGCTGGCCTGTCGGCCAAGCTCACGGCCAATCCCTTTGAGGCGGTCACCACCATCACTGTCCAGATTGTCACCCTGTTGGTAGGGGATCAGGAGTTCGACAGTCCTAAAACGCTGGCAGCGTTCGCACTGGGCCTGGTCCTGTTTTTTGTGACGCTGGTACTCAATGTTGTAGCATTGTTTGTCGTGAGAAAGTACCGTGAACAATATGAGTGAACGCAGCAGCATCGAAACGACCGCCGCAATTCGGGCGTCACTGAAGAAGCGCTATGCCAGGGAGCGACGCTTTCAGTGGTATGGCCGTGTCGCTGTGTCGATTGGATTCGTCTTTCTGTTTATTCTGTTGAGCGATATTTTTATTAAGGGCACTCCGGCCTTTACCCAGCATTACATCAAGCTGAGTATCAGCTTTGATGCAGACCAGCTCGGTATTGGTCAGCAAGCAACCCCCGATGAAATCGCCGGCGCGGACTATGCTGCTCTAGTAAAGGGCAGTCTGCGTAGCATGTTCCCTGACGTGACCGGTCCTAAGGAAAAAAAGCAGTTGTATAGGCTCATAAGTTTGAGTGCAGAATATACGCTGCGCGATATGGTTATCGGCGACCCGAAATTGATCGGTACGAGCAGTGAAATCTGGCTGCTCGCGCACTCGGAGGCAGGTAGCTACCTGAAGTGACAGGTGGGTGCCGATAGGCCAGAGTCGGAGCGCAGGGTAAAGGATGTCCAGATGGGTTGGCTGGACGCATTGCGGGAGGAGGGCAGGACAGAGTCGCGTTTCAACAGTACATTTTTTCTGTCGGGCGACTCACGTGAACCGGAAATGGCCGGAATCAGAGCAGGACTCTACGGCTCATTTTTTACCATGTTGGTGACATTTATCCTGGCCTTTCCAGTCGGGGTAATGGCGGCGATCTATCTCGAGGAATTTGCTCCGCGCAATCGCCTGACAGATCTCATAGAGATCAATATCAATAATCTCGCCGCAGTGCCATCCATTGTCTTCGGTCTGTTGGGTCTGGCGGTGTTCATCAATTTTTTTGGGTTGCCAAGATCGGCCCCGCTGGTGGGGGGGTTAGTCATGGCACTGATGACCCTGCCGACGATTGTCATTACCTCCCGCGCGGCAATACAGGCCGTGTCTCCTTCGATTAGGGAGGCGGCGATGGGCGTTGGCGCCTCCAAGATACAGACCGTATTTCATCATGTATTGCCCATCGCCATGCCCGGCATCCTGACCGGCTCTATCATTGGCATGGCTCATGCTCTTGGTGAGACCGCACCTCTACTGATGATTGGCATGGTGGCATTTATCATGGATGCGCCAAGTGGACTTACGGACCCGTCTACTGTGCTTCCTGTGCAAATATATCTATGGGCTGATAGCCCCGAACGTGGTTTTACCGAGAAGACCTCGGCGGCGATCATGGTGTTAATGGGTTTTCTTGTTTTGATGAATGCCCTGGCGATTTATTTACGCCGGCGATTCGAATTGAAATAGGGTGGCAGGCATTACGTATGGAAGGACCTGAAGCAATGAATGATTTGGCTGCTGTGGCTCGCGAAACCAGCTCAATTGGTGAGAAAAAGATGCCGAGAGGCGAGAAGCGACAACTGGATCTTCAGTCCGACATGAAGGAGTATCAGACGATCGGTACGCCATTTGTCGATAATGCGAAGATGTCAACGCGCAACGTCAACATCTTCTACGCGGAGAAGCAGGCTGTTATTGATGTGTCGCTGGATGTTGGCTGCCACGAAGTGCTGGCCATGATAGGTCCTTCTGGCTGCGGCAAATCGACCTTTCTGCGTGCGCTGAATCGCATGAATGACATTATCCCTATTTGCAAGGTAGAGGGAAAAATTACGCTCGATAATGAGGACATCTACGAGAGTGAGCAGGATACAGTATTACTGCGTGCGCGCGTCGGTATGGTGTTCCAGAAGCCCAATCCCTTTCCCAAGTCCATCTATGAAAACGTTGCCTACGGACCGCGCATCCACGGGCTTGCCCAGAGCAAGGCAGAGATGGATGAAATTGTCGAGCTTAGCCTGCGCCGTGCCAGTCTGTTCAATGAGGTCAAGGACCAGCTGGACAAGCCCGGCACCGGTCTGTCGGGCGGACAGCAGCAGCGTCTCTGCATAGCTCGGGCCATTGCAGTCAATCCTGAAGTGATCCTGATGGACGAGCCCTGCTCAGCGCTGGATCCCATCGCCACCGCGCGTATCGAGGAGCTCATCGATGAAATCAAGGAGAACTACACCATCGCTATTGTGACGCATTCCATGCAACAGGCGGCGCGGGTGTCACAGCGCACAGCGTATTTCCATCTTGGCAAGTTGATAGAAGTTGGCAGTACCAAGGAGATATTTACCAACCCCATGCACCAGTTGACTGAAAACTATATCACTGGTCGGTTTGGCTGATGACTGAAGAGGGCATTGAGGAGAAATAGAATCCCGCTATATTAACCGGACTTCCCCGAGGACTCTTCTTCAGCCTTTTCTACCGTGCTGGCAATCAACTTGGTGACCCAGTTGGACAGCGAGCGACCGTCCGCCTCCGCCAGCTTCTTAGCTCTCTTTTTCAGGTCCGGATCAATACGGATATTGAGCAGCTTCGTTTTTGGCATGCGTAGGGTGTGATCCAGGTTTAGAATCCCAAGTTTATCACAAGTATTTACATTGTCCTGTTCATTTCTATGGTGTAACTTATGTATACACAAGAGCTATAAAATGTAGCCGAGAAGGGGCGTATTTATGATTTTACGAGCAGCACAAAAAGAGCTGAGGGGCAGGTCACCTCATGTCGAATTGCCGATGCTTGCCCTGGAGGCAGTGGTATTGGTACTGGTCGGTATGCTGCTGGTGGGCTTTTTCACCTGATTCCTTTCACCGGATCTAAAGGCTGGGAAGATCATTCCTAATCCCGGCCTATTCCCCCTGCTGCACAGTGAGTACCCGCAGAACAAAAAGGATGGCCCGGTTCGGGTATTTTTGACCCGAGAGCCTTATTCCTGTTGCCTTTAGCCACAATTCTGTCATGTTCCTCCATTACCCTACTTACTGTTTACACAGCGAGGCGCCTATGCCGGCTATTCAATCAGAGGAAACATGCATGAAAAAGATGATTTGTGTCGCTGTAGCCTGCGCGCTATTTGGAAGTGCTGCAGCGCACGCGCAGGTGTCCAAAGCCGAGTTTGAGCAGTTTAAGGCACAGTTTGAAATGATGAGTGAGCGAGTAAACGCGCTGGAAGTCGAAAACCAGAAACTGCGCGCAGCCACGCAGAAAACGGTCAAAGTAGAGGACCTCGCCGCCACCAATGCCCAGGTGGTTTCACTCATGAACAAGACTACTGCCTCCTCCTGGGCTGAGAAGGTTCAGTTGAAGGGCGATTACCGGTTCCGGTACGAGTATATCGATAAGGAGGACGCTGACAACCAGACCCGCTGGAGGATGCGGGCGCGACCGCTGCTGGTGGCGAAGCCCAGCCCTGAGCTGGAAGTGGGATTTGGTTTAGGTTCTGGCAGCGATGACCCCGTGTCAACCAACCAGACTCTGGGCGGAGGCAGCACTAGCAAAGATGTCTGGATTGATCTGGCTTACGCCACCTGGATAGGCGTGCCAGAAACGACAATGACTGTGGGTAAGATGGTCAACCCGTATTACACCGTGGAGAAGAGTTATCTGATTTATGACGGGGATTTCCGCCCAGAGGGTATGGCGGTGGGCTGGACCGATTTAACTAAGAAATTTTTTGCCAATGCGACA
>JANNXP010000207.1:0-4479 GCA_031409615.1 Haliea sp.
GGTTGGTGAAGGCCTCGCGGCGAATATCTCAGCCCTCTGAGCAAGCGAGGCCTTCACCAACCGGACCTGCCGGATGAGCAAAGCAACTAACCTCAAAGAATATCTCAGCCCTCTAAACAAGCGAGGCCTCCACCAACCGGACCTGCCGGATGAGCAAAGCAACTAACCTCGAGGAATATCTCAGCCCTCTGAACAAGCGAGGCCTCCACCAACCGGACCTGCCGGATGAGCAGCTAAAGCGCAGCGCGAATCGCCGCAACCGAACCGAGGGACTCCATCGCCGCGTGCAAGCGTTCCAGTGAAGCCATCACATAGTTGACCGGCTGCCACGCATCCCCCATCGCCAGTGTCACAGCCGCTCCCACCCACACATAGGCCGCGTGCCACTGGTATTGCTCCCATAGCGCTTGCGCCGATGGCGCAGGCGTGCCGAGCGCGAGCAGTTGTGCACGATAGTAGGCCAGCAGTGCGCCCGCCTCACGCTGGTGCTGCGCCGTCAGCGTCCCCGCCAGAAAATAACCCACATCGCGCATCCCCGGCCCACGGGCCACCAGGGCCCAGTCGAGGAAGCCGGGTTCTTCCCCGTCAAAAAACAGATTGGCATCGTGCACATCGCCGTGAATCAGGGTTGGCACTCCGCGGTGCCACAAGCGGTGGATCGCATCGGCCTGCGTCAAATACAATTCGCCCATGTCGCGGAACACGGAGGGCATCGTGGCGGCGTGCACCTGCAATGCCTGCGCGATAAGCGGCAAGGCGATCTCGTGCTGCAATGGCGGCTGCAGCCAGGCGAGGTTGGAGGCAAAGCGCGGCGAGTTCCAGTAGCCGGCATGCAAGCGGGCGAATGCGGCCAGCATCTGGCGGATGTACTCCAGTGAGTAGCGCGTACTGGCATTATTAAAGGTGCAACCGCTGTCTACCAAATGCTCCAGCAGCATGATGTACGTCTCCCCCGCGTCGTCGCTGGCAGCAAAGTAACAGCGCGGCACCCGCACCGGCAGCTCAGCAGCAAGTCTCTCGTAGAAAAGGGCCTCGCGTCGCCCCATGCCGCTGGAGGTGACAAACGCGCGCTGCATGTCATCGGCGGGAGGTAGCTTGACGAACAGGCGGCGGGGCAGGTCTACCGCGTCAGCGTACTGGAGTTCCAGCACGGCGCGCCCGGTGGTGCCGGAGTTGGCATCGACCACAGTAAAACCAATGACCGGCGCATCCAGCACGAGGGCCAGCCAATCGCTGGAAAGGCTGTTCAGGTCTTTCGGTATCTGTAGCATTGGCACCCCCGATGTCCATCATCCCGCCAAAAGCATAACATCATGACGGAGAATAACCTCTTGTACCGTTAACACCCCGGAACCTGTCGTCGATACTGTTCAGAGACTGCACAAATCTCCATACTGCCGTAACGACTTATAAACACATCGAGGATCATCATGTCCCATAAATTCCTCCTGACCTGTTTGCTCGCCACGCTCGTCAGTGCCTGTAACAACTCGGATAACGGCCTGGATATACAATCGGAATACTCGGCAGAGATTCGCCGCACCGACTACGGCATACCTCACATCAAAGCCGATAACTGGGCCGGCCTCGGTTACGGTTTCGGCTATGCCTACGCGCAGGACAACTTCTGCATCCTCATGCGTGAGGTGGTGGTTGCCACCGGACGCTCCGCCGAGCTAATGGGCGAAACCCAAGGCAGGGTCGACTCCGATCTGCTGTTCCGGTTTCTCTACGGCGACAAGACCAGTTTCAGGAAAAAGTTTGTCGATGAGTTACCCAGGGACACGCTGGATTTGGCCGAGGGTTTTACCCGCGGCATGAACCGCTACCTGCAGGAGACCGGTGTCGAGAACCTGCCCGAGGGCGAGTGGGGCTGCCGCAATGCACCCTGGGTGTACGCCTTCGACAGTGTGGACTACCTGATGTTTCTGGGCTCCATCGCCCTTCAGGGCAGTTCTAACCAGGGGATACTGCGCCGGGCTCTGCTGTCCGTCGAGGGGCCTTCCCTGACGAGTGCAGCAACAGCGCCGTCGCCGAGTGAGCTCGCCGCTGCTGCCGTGGCCCTGACCGAAACAACGGCCGCACTGCGCAATAGCGACCTGGGCAGTAACGGCCTGGCGCTGGGCCGCGATGCGACTAAAAATGGTCGCGGCATGCTACTGGGCAACCCCCACCAACCCTGGTTCGGCAATGGTGCCTGGTATCAGGCGCAACTCACTATTCCCGGCGTGTACAACGTGGCCGGCGCCGCACTGCACGGTGTGCCGTTCATCGCCATCGGCTTCACCAAGGATGTTGCCTGGACCCACACCGTGTCCTATGCCAACCGCTTCAGCTTTTACGAGCTAAAACTCAACCCGAGCAATCCCCTGCAGTATGACTATGAAGGCCAGTGGCGCGACATCGGGCAACAGCGCGTCGAGGTACTGGCGAAACAGCCGGATGGTACATTGGCAACTCGCAGCTACACGTTTTACACCTCGCACTATGGCCCCATTACTAACCTCAAGAATGAAAGTCCTGTGCTCGATGGCTGGCCCATGTTCAACGGCTCGATTCTTGCCTTCCGCGACGCCAACCTGAATACCGGGCTGCGCGGCACCGGACAGTGGACGAAAAAGGCGCAAGCCAAAAACCTGCAGGAGTATATCGACGCGCTGGATGTGATTGGCAACCCGCTGTTCCACGACCTGGCTGCAGACCGCCATGGCGACGCCTTCTACGGCGAGGTATCGGCAATTCCCTTCATCACCCAGGAGCAACTCGACACCTGTGTCGAGCCCCCGATCGGTGCGCTGTTATCGCAGCTCACCACCGGTGTACTGGTCTCGCTCAATGGCGCCGATTCTGCCTGCGAATGGGGCACTGACCCCGCTGCACCGGCGGGCAGCAACCTGTACAGCAGCGCCAAACTGCCGCAGATCATCACCACCGACTATGTGGGCAACAGTAACAACAGCTACTGGCTGAGCGACGCCAACAATCCGCTGGAAGGTTTTCCCAGGATCATGGGGCCACTGGGCTATGAGGGCTTGCAACAGTTTCCGCGTACCAGGCTCGGGCACCTGATGGTCGCCGAGCGCAAGAATGCCAGCGACGGCCTGGATGCTGCACCACTGTTTGACCTGCCATCGCTCGAGGCCATGATGCACAGCAATCGGGTGTACGCGGCCGAACTGGTGCTGGACGATATTCTACAGATTTGTACCACGGAAGCGGCCAGCGCCGTACTGCCAGCCTGCTCGGTGCTGGCCGGCTGGGACCGGAAGGTCAATCTGGACAGTCGCGGCGCCCAGGTGTTTACCGAATTCTGGCAGGTTATCCGCGATGAGCTGAACAATCCTTTCCAGGACGTGGTGGAGAGTGATGAATTCTGGAAAGTCGATTTCGACCCCACGGACCCCCTCAACACACCGGCCGGGATTGATACCAGCCTGGACAGCAATCACCAGCGGGTCATCGCGGCACTGTCTACCGCCAGCGAACGGCTGGCGGCTGCTGGCGTAGCGCTGGATGCGCCGTGGGGCGAGGTGCAGGTGCTGGAACGCAACGGGGAGAATGTTCCGATTCACGGTGGCCCCGGTACGGCAGGCGTATACGGTGCTATCGGTGTGGGGCTGTCCGAGGGCGGCTATATCAATCCTCGCGCCGGCAACTCCTACCTCCAGGCTGTCACCTGGGACGACAGCGCCTGCCCCATCGCGGACGTGATCCTGGTGCCCTCGCAGTCCACCGACCCGACCTCACCCCATTATGCGGATCAGACCAAGCTGTACTCCAACAAGGAGTGGATTCGCTTCCCTTTCTGCGAAGACCAGATCAGCGCCCGTCAGGTGGGAGAAACACTGGTACTGCAGGAGTAGCAGATGACGCCAGGCGCGCGACCCGCTGCGGGTCGCGCGCTTAGCGCACTTCAACCGTCACCGGAATCCAGCGATTGAAAATGTAGCTCAGGCTGCCATTGCCCTTCATGGTGCGCAGCGCGTCATTCAGTGATTCCGCCAGGCGTACATCGTCTTTGCGCACCGCCCAGGCCAGCCGCTCCTCGGTCAATGGCTTGTACAGGCTGATCAAGTCACCGTTGTTCGTCTCCGTCGCCAACTGCCAACTGGTCGGTGCATCGTGGATATACAGGTCGATAACGTTCTTGCGTAGCGCGGCGAACGCAGCGGCCGAATCGTTGAAAAACTTGACCTCGGCTTCCTTCAGTTCGCTCGCCGCAAATTGCGCACCGGTGGTACCGGGTTCCACACCGATACGAACACCGGGTCGAAAGATTGACCAGCTCTGGGAAAACCGTGCCACATTGGCCGTGGTCATAATGGCCATTTGCCCGACCTCCATGTAGGAATCGGTAAACAGGACCTGCTCGGCACGCTCGGGCGTCACACTCATGCTCGACATAATCACATCAATGTCGCCGGCCTGTAGGGCGGGAATCAGGTTGGCAAAGGGCATGTTCACCAGAGTCAGCTCCTG
>JANNXP010000208.1:0-5789 GCA_031409615.1 Haliea sp.
CGACCGACTCGGTCATCTCGGTAGCACCGTCGACGAAGAAGGGCACCGTGCCCAGGCGGTTGACCTTGAGATACTCGCGCTGAAACACACGGGGCGGAAAGGGCAGGATTTCCAGCTCATACTCCAGCCCCATTTCCTCCAGCGCCCACAGCGGGCGCAGCGAACGGGAGCTGCTGCAATGCCACAGTTTCATTTCTATAACCCGTACTGGCGCGCCGCCAGGTCACGCATGATTTCCTCAGAGCCACCGCCGATGGCGTTGACCCGCACTTCGCGGTAGATACGCTCTACCCGGCTGCCGCGCATGTAACCGCTGCCGCCGAGTATCTGCATCGCCTCGCGCGCGCAGAACTCCATGGTCTCACTGGCCTGTACCTTGAGCAGGGCGATATCACCCGGGTTGGCGTTACCGGCCACGATGGCCTCGTAGCATATCCGGATATAGGCCTGGGTGGCATTCAGTTTTTGTTTCATCTGCGCGATCTTGTGGCGAATCACCTGATGATCCGCGAGGCGCTTACCGAAGGTTTTGCGTTCGCGCGCCCACGCCACGGCTTCCTCCAGGCAAACGCGGCCCTGTGCTTCCATAGAGACCGACATGCCCATGCGCTCGCCGTTGAAGTTGGTCATGATGACGAGGAAGCCCTGATTCTCCTCGCCGATGAGATTCCCCGCCGGCACGCGCACGTTATCGAAATACAGCGTGGCGGTATCGGAGGCCCACCAGCCCTGCTTTTTGTCCAGGTGGGTGCGGCTGAAACCTTGCGCATCGGTGGGTATCAGCAGCATGGAAACGCCTCTGGCGCCGGGCCCGCCGGTGCGCACAGCGGTGGATACCCAGTTGGCGCGCATGCCGCCGGTGATGTACGTCTTGGAGCCATTCACAATGTAATGATCGCCGTCGCGCACCGCCGTGGTCGTCAGCTGCGCCACGTCGGAACCACCGCCCGGCTCAGTGATGCCTAGGGCAATATGCTTAACACCCGCCAGTACCGGCGGCGCCACCATTTCCTTCAGTGCCTGCGAACCCCAGTTGATCACCGGCGGCAGGCCAATGCCGTGCACCATCAGGCTGGCGGAGATACCACCGACCCCAATACGCGACAGCTCTTCGCTGGTAATCCACTGGTGCCAGCAATCAATACCCTCCTTTACGCCGCCGAACTCCTCCGGGTAGCCGATGCCTAGCAGGCCGACCGCGGCCGCCTTGGGCCACAATTCAATCGGAATATGGCAGGCCTCGTCCCAATCCTCGGCATGGGGCATGATCTCAGTATCAATAAAACGACGCAGTTGCGTGCGCCATGCATGGTGCTCTTCGCGCAGATGGGGATTGGGCAGGCGGGCGCTGTCAAAGTCCAGGGACATAGGTTGATCTCGCGGCGAGTGAACGATGTCGGGGCACTCATACTAATAGAGCACGCTGCCAAGTGCATGCGTTACCGCGCCAATGATTTGGGCAACGGTGACACCCCCTGCCATGGGCCGCGCCGCCGCCAGACATCTTTCTTTTGCCAGCTTTATGGTTCGATCACATTTTAGGGTTCAGTGTGCAGTCACTACGCAAGCGTTGGGCCATCAGGTCGATAAACGCCCTTACCTTGGCTGAGGCATGGCGACCTTCCCTGTGCAGGATGTGTACGGGAAGTTCCGGCGGCTCGTACTGCGGCATTAACACCTGGAGCTGACCAGCCTCGACGTCCGCAGCAACCTGGTAAGACAGCAGCCTGGCGATACCGAAACCAGCTCGCACCGCGCTGATAGCGGCATCGTTTGATGTCACCGCTAACCTTGCATTAATCTTTAGGGGGTGCTCACCGGCCGCGTCAGCGAAGCGCCAGCTGGTGCCAAATCCCCCGGCTGTGGCAGCGATCAGTGTGTGCTCGCGCAAGTCCAGTGGCACCCGAGGCGATGCATGCTGATCCAGGTAGGCCTGCGCAGCCACCAGCACATGCCGCACCGAACCTACATGCAAGGCGCGCATGGAGGAATCGGGCAACTCCCCGATTCGCACCCCGACATCCAGACCCTCCTCCAGCAGATTGACCGAACGGTCGAGAAACACAGCCTCGATTTCCATGGCCGGGTAGCGCTCAAGGTACTCGACAATGCCCGGCAGCACGAACAGTCGGCCAAACATCACCGGTGCCGTGACCGCCAGATGGCCACGGGGCTCGGCATTGATGCCCGCGGCAGCCTCATCGGCGGCCTCCAGTCCTGCCAGGATCTGTCGTGCATCATCAAGGTAGCGTCGGCCCGCTTCTGTGGCGCGCACGTACCGGGTGGTGCGATCCAGTAGTTTTACCCCGACAGTGTCCTCCAGGGCGGCCACCGCGCGAGTCACCGCCGGGGGCGATAGCTGCAAACGACGTGCCGCTGCGGCGAATCCCCCTTCTTCGGACACTGCGATATACACCTGGAGCTGGTGGAAGCGATCCATCCTTTATTCCATTTATAGAAATAATTAATTCCTATGGTAGGCCATTCTTTTTATAAATGGAACTTGCGAAAGTGGCGACATCGCAGCTTGCAGGGCGCCGCCGCCCCGCACAAGACAGGAGAACTGCACATGGCTCACAAGTTCGCCGAGATCGCCTTTACCCCGATGGTCAGGTCTATCCAACTCGCACAAGGGAGCCGCGCAGGATATGCCCGCATGGATGATGGCGAGGACTACAACCATCGCCTGCGTACCCGCGAAGCTGTTTTCATCGCCGCCCGGGACAGCTTTTACATGTCCAGTGTGGGCGAGACTGGCTGGCCTTACATCCAACACCGGGGTGGTCCAGCGGGCTTCATGAAAGTGTTGGACGAACGCACTATCGGTTTTGCCGACTACTCCGGTAACCGGCAATACGTCAGTGCCGGTAACTTCCAGACGGACAACCGGGTGGCGCTCTTTTTTATGGACTATCCCAATCGCACCCGGCTCAAAATGCTGGGTCGGGTGCGCACCATAGGCCTGGAAGAGACTGAACTGCTGGCCCGACTGGAAGACAATGCCTACCCGGCGCAGGTCGAGCGCGGCTTTATCATCGAGGTAGAAGGCTTCGACTGGAATTGCCCCCAGCACATTACCCCGCGCTTTACCAAAGCGGAGAGCGCGGAACAATCTGCTGCATTGCGGGCGGAAAATCGTCGCCTCCAGGACCTGCTCGCCGACGCCGCCCGCCTGCAGCCACCAACTGCCATCCTGGGCGTACAAAAAGATCTGGAGCCTCTGGGTGAGGGCCAGCTGGAACTGGTAGTCAGCGGCTTACGCCAGCTCGCGCCACGGGTGCGGGCGTTTGAATTGCGCGACCCGCAGGGCGGAGAGCTCCCGGCGGTGGAGCCGGGCGCGCATCTGCGTGTTCCCGTGCGCCTGCCGTCAGGTGAAATAGTCGAGCGCCACTATTCCATTGCCTCCAACCCGGCCCGTCGTGATATCTACGAGATTGCCGTGCTGCGTGAGGATGAGGGCAGCGGGGGTTCCGCTGCGGTACATGACACTTACCGGATAGGCACCCGGCTGCGCATCGACATGCCCGCTAATCATTTCGCGCTGCATGAGGATGCACGACCTGCGCTGCTGATTGCAGGGGGTATCGGGATCACCCCCATCAAATCTATGGCCCAGGCCCTTGCGACACGAGGTGCTGACTTTCAATTGCATTATACCGGGCGCAGCCGCGCTGAGATGGCCTTTGCCGACCGGCTTGAGCGCCAGCTGGGAAATCGTTTGCGCCTTTACAGCACAGCGGATGGAGAACGACTGGATATTGCGACCACGTTGGCCGCCGCACCGCATGACGCGGTGATCTACACCTGTGGACCGCAGCGTTTGCTTGGCGCCGTGACCGATATGGCACGAGAGCTAGGCATTCCCCGCGCGCGGTTGCGCCTGGAGTTGTTCGCATGACGATCTTCACTCAAGCCGCATTAACAGGTCTATTTTTTGGATCTCAATGTTTTCAAGGAGTAAGCCATGAGCATTCACAATGAAACCCGGCCGCCGCTGCCGCCCTTTGGCGAAGAGACCGCGATCGAAAAGATTCGACTGGCAGAAGACGCCTGGAACAGTCGTGATCCCGATAAGGTGTCACTGGCCTACACACTCCAGAGCCGCTGGCGCAACCGCGCCGAGTTTCCGCTGGGTCGCGCAGAAATCGTTGCCCTGCTTACACGCAAGTGGGAGCGCGAATTGGATTACCGCCTCATCAAGGAGTTGTGGGCTTTTCGCGACAATCGTATCGCGGTGCGTTTCGCCTACGAATGGCGTGACGCCGCGGGCCACTGGTACCGTAGTTACGGCAATGAAAACTGGGAGTTCAGTGAGGCTGGCCTGATGGCAGTGCGCCACGCCAGCATCAACGATCTTACCATCGATGAATCCGAACGCCTGTTTCGCTGGCCCGAGGGCCGACGACCAGACAATCACCCCGGGCTCAGTGCACTGGGCCTCTAAACCACCACACGCAAGCGCGTTAATTTCTCAAGGAGATATGATCATGCACAGCATTCGACTTTACCGACACCCACTGTCCGGCCATTCGCATCGCGCGCAGCTATTGCTGTCACTGTTGGGCATCGATGCCGCCCTGATAGACGTGGATCTGGCCGCAGGCGAACACAAGCGGGCCGAGTTTCTGGCCAGGAATCGCTTCGGCCAGGTGCCGGTGCTGGAAGACGGCAATACTGTGATCGCGGATTCTAACGCGATTCTGGTCTATCTGGCCGAGCAGTACGATGCCAGCCATACCTGGTTGCCGAGCGACCCAGTGGCCGCGGCTGAAGTCCAACGATTCCTGTCGACAGCTGCTGGACCGCTCGCCTACGGACCTGCTGCAGCGAGATTGGTGAATGTTTTCGGCGCCGGCATGGATCATAAGCGAGCCATTGAGATCGCACACAATCTGCTCGGCGTGCTGGAGTTCCATCTGCACGGACGCGATTGGCTGGTTGGCAGCAACCCGACCATCGCCGATGTCGCTAACTATGCCTACATTGCGCACGCACCGGAGGGGGATGTAGCGCTGGAGAGATACCCCAACGTGCGTTCCTGGCTGGGTCGCATCATGGCGTTGCCCAGGTTCGTACCGATGCAAGCGTCAGCAGTGGGTTTGGCTGCTTGAATGCTCTTCGCGCAGGTGGGGGTTGGGCAAGTGCTTGTGTTAACGCGCGCACCGGCATGGGATACTCTCCCGGCTGAATTTACCGGACGGGTGGAACATCCCATGCAGCACAATCAAGTCGGGCCAGCGCCCTTGTGGCAACTGGCGTTCCGGCCGGGCTTCCTGCTGGCGGCGTGCTTCGCAGTGCTGGGTATGGCCAGGTGGCTGTACTGGATGTGGTGGCCACAGCACTGGGACTTCACCCTGCTACCCGGCTGGTGGCACGCCCATGAAATGGTGTTCGGCTTTGCCCTGCCGGTGGTCGCTGGCTTCCTGCTGACGGCAGTCGCCACCTGGACCGGCCTGCCTGGCGCGACTGGCTTTCGCCTGCAACTGCTGTTCGGCCTGTGGTTGGCGGCCCGCTGCATACTGTGGCTGTTGCCTGGACAACTGGTATTCGCGTGGCTGGCAGAGATGCTGTTTATCGCCCTGCTGCTCTACGAGCTCACCCAACGGGTGTGGGCGGTGCGCCAATGGCGCAATATGTTGTTCCCGCCAGTATTGCTCGCGCTGGCCCTGCTCAATAGCGCCAGCTACTGGAGCGCGGACGATCCGGTGCTCAGCACCCGTCTGCACTACGGCGCGGTATGGATGATCACCGTGTTAATTGTGATCGTCGGTGGCCGCGTCATCCCCCTG
>JANNXP010000209.1:0-19026 GCA_031409615.1 Haliea sp.
GGCGCGGGGCAGTCTGGCTGCAACTGAAGCAATATTGATCACTCGGCCAAAACGACGCTCGCGCATCGCGGGAATGAAAAGATGACAAAGGTGTGCAATGGAGGTCATCATTAGTTGAAAGAACTCTACGTGTGCCTGCCAGTCGCGATCCTCCATTAAGTCGGGACCAGCTATTCCAGCATTATTGACTAGATAGTCTACTTCCATTCCAAGCGATTTGACGGTGTCGTGCAACATTTTTGGTGCTGCGGGCTCTGTAAGATCAGCGACGATTACTTGTGATTTGATTCCGTACTTCGCTGTTAATTCCTTAGCGATTTCCTCCAGTTTATCGCGGCGTCTTGCTACTAGGAGCAGGTTGTAGTTTTGCGCGGCAAGTTGTCTGGCAAACTCTGCTCCCAATCCGGTTGAAGCGCCCGTTATCAATGCGGTGCGGCGATTCGTCATCGTGTGATGTCCTAAGGTGTGTAAACGGGAAAACAGTTTAGCTCATTATGTGGTGCTGACAACTTAACTCGCCGAGAGGGTACTGCTTCTTCTGAGGATGAATTCGCCATGCACAGAGTGACCGCTTTCCCGAAAGCGGACGTCGCAGAAGCCTATTTAGGAGGCCAGTTTTCGTCTCTTCGCACCTCATAAGGGACATTTGATCTCTTTCACACTCTTTACAATTGACCAACAAAAAAACCGAATTTGACTCGCCACAAACCTTGCAGCTCTTGACGTGGCCTACATCTTGCCTGCTTAATGTTATTGATGTCGTCTAAACAGGGGAACACGGATGTTGACGTTCGCATTGAGCGCCCTAACTCAGGGAAGAGACCCCGTGAAAACCTTTTTTGCACTGCTGCTCCTCGTACTTGTCACTGCATGTTCCCATCCTTTGGAGATTGTGGGTGAGGGCGACATTTTGTCTGCCAGTGGCAACAGAACTTGTTTGTTGGAAGATTACCGGGCAGGTCTGGACAACTGTAGCAAGAACTACGCCATCGGAGCGTACGAGGAAACCTACTACGCAGTTCCTCGTGCCGGTTGGCAGTTTGATCACTGGGCTAATTATTGTACCAACGCCACATCCAACGAATGCAGTTTTAATATTCCTGCACCAACTGTTCAAAAGGTTTGGGGGAAGACCGTGCCTCCACTCCAGGCGGTTTTCACAACCAACAGTTGCGAAGGTGCGCTGCCGAACGTTGTTTTTGTGCTGGATAACACCTCCAACTGGTCTCGGCAATCCCAGAAGTGGCCCGGCGGGCTGGTGCAAGGGCAGTCAGAGGTGATAGCGATTAAGGAGGCGCTGGCGGACAAGGTCGGGAAGCTGAACGTTGGTCTTGTTGAATACAGTACTGGTGGCAGCACCGCAGATAATGACGGCGGGTATGTACGCTTCAATCTTCAGGAGTTAACGTTAACTAGTCAGGCTGTTCTTAATCAAACACTTGATACGATTTACAATAATATCAACGGCCTTACTGAAAGGAGAAGTACCGGTAACCTCTACGGATATCTTCCCTATGACTATTACAATTATCTCAGCGGCAGTACACAGAGCAAGGGTGGTGCTGGCACCCCTGTTGCCCTGGCAGATACCAATGCGTACACCGCACTTTGGAACGAGTTTCGCTCCCCGTTGGGCGCAGAGGATACTTGCGCCGACACAAACGTGATTTTTATCGGAAATAACACGAACGGCATTGTCGCATTGGATGACACCACGAATTCCACTGCGCTCAAAGCAATGTACGCCGCTGCGGGTGCTATAGCTCCGGATGCGCTGATGGGTGACGTTGGGACCCCACTAGCCATGCCTGAATTTGCCTGCACAGCAGGCCCGGACGTCCTGATAACTCCGGCATACATAAGCCCAGCCTATTGTGACCAGGATACCGTAGTGCCGGGAACTTCATACCCCGCACAGACCGATAAAAACTTGGGTACTTCCGCCGCGTGTTGGAAATTGAGTGAGGCTGCCGCATGTACCAGTGCAGAGCACCTCACTGGGGGCGAGTGCGAGGTGTCCTATAACCCTCCTAACGGGCCTATCCCAACAGTCGGTACCTGCAGTTGCGCTGCGGCAATCAATTCCGCCACAGCCGGTTGCGTGACGGCTGGAAGTATAGCGAATAGAACCTTTCACTTGAACGTCGTAGGGGATATACCGGCATATACGGAGCCTGATACTGTGATTCCGGGGCAATGTTATCCGGAAACGTATCATCCTGCCGTGTATGGGCCGGGCCCAACGACATGCGCGGCGACCGGCCAAGTCAATTCTACAGGTGGTCTCAACTATAACTTTGACGATTGGGCAAAATTCTTGCACAACGATGGCATTCCGCTGACGATAACCGTTGACGGCAATACCTACTCAGAACGTGTCAAAGTAAATACTTACACCATTGACGTGTTCAATCTTCAGCAAAGTCCAGATTTGAGTTCCCTATTCTTTAGTGCCGCGCATGCGGGCGGTGGTCGCTATTTCCAGGCAAAGAGTGAGCAGGAGATTATTGACGCCATCAATTCTGCAATAGAGGATCTTCTGGCGACGGGTCCAGACTCAATTATGGTCGACGGCAGGGAATGGGCCCAATCCGACTTGTTCGATGGTGTTTCTTGGAGTCAAATAAACACTGTCTGCCCGGCGGGTGTTTGTGCCGGTGTTCTGAATGGGAAAGACATGACAGGCTGGATATGGGCAAGTACCTACGAGGTCCAGTCCTTACTGGAAAATTATGCCGACCCCGAGTCTGATTATTGCGAAAGCGGAGTTGCAAACATGATCCAAGATGGATGGCGACCCCGTTCAAGTAACATATCGTATTATCCCACATACTTGTTCCATGGTTTCATCGGGTGGGATTCCGGGTCGATGAATTCGGGCTTTCTATATCTTCAGGATCCGACCGTGAACGCGGGAGCGATCACTTGTGTCATCCTCGTCATCGATCCAGAAATCGATCCGGCAACTGTGCCGATGGATGGCATCTTTCGGAGCGGTGGGTGGTTCTATCGCATTCAGTGAGTTCTTCATTGGTGGGGTTCGCCGTTACGGAGCTTTTTCTGTCCAAACCCGGTTGAATACACCCGGCCCCACTACTTCTACCAGTCCAATACTTTCCAAACTTGCGATTGCATCACCATAGCTCTTTGTCTAGAATCGCACCCCTTCAAACGGGGCGGGTGTTCATCTGCTTCGATCTGGTCATGGCTGGCGTAGCTTAGTAGGTAGAGCAGCTGATTTGTAAACAGCTGGTGGCGCAAAGATTTCTGCCTAAACGTGCACTATTAGTTGAAAGAATACTCTCCGGCCAGTTTGGACCAAATGTCCCCTCCTAGGCGATCAGGGAAGTTCGTCTCCGCTGCTCACTGACGACCGCTATCCTGCTGAAAGCGGGCGTCGTCAGCCTGTCCAGGCACTGCTCAAAAACAGCAGCAAACACCTCTTTGCGGTCTTAAAGAATCAGGCGATTCCAGGTTGCTAGTCGAGTTTTATCCCCAATGGCGTACATAACGCTCGCGTTAACCCGCGCCGGAGCGCGACTTGCCTCTCGGCGTCGGGTTCAACGTGGTGTTATACGTCTTCCCTTCTTGATCGAATTGAATCAACCAGATTAGCGAATGACACGACCCCTGTAGTTTCCATCTGATCGATCAAGTTTTGAAACAGTTCGCTGAAAGTATTCTTTCGGAGAAGCCAATACTCTTTAAACCCTTTGGTCTGAACGGAACCCTTTAGTAGTTGCTGCGTGGCCGTCCAGCTCGCGGAACTAAGGTTCCCTTCCATAAACATCAGATGTTGGTGTTGATACATTCGCATTGACCCGTTTAACCAAAACAAGAACTGTGCCGATTCTTCTCGCGTGAGCTGCGAAGGGTCTTCGTATCCCTTAAAGACAATAGAAGGGACAGTTGTTCCACTTAGATCAACTGTACCGCGAAGGTGCTCCTCTGCAGCAGCAAACTCGGCATTCAGTTTGAGTGCCTGAGTGTTATGCTTCAGTTGGTATGCCAAATACGCCAGAGTGACTATGACACCCAGTGCTGCGAGGATTTCAGCTACAGCACTTAGCGCATCCCAATTCATGCCCATCTCCTTGTTTTCAGGTTTTCGCAAGTATAGCTGTAATTGTGGTTAGTTTGAAAGGTATGCGAATGACCGTTCGTAGGCGTTTTGCGACCTTAGCCTCTTCCTCTCTTCAAGGACCGCTATCTTGCCGAAAGCGGCAGTAACCGGGCTATCCAGGCACCGCTTCTAAACAGCAGCAAACACCTCAATGTGCACATCAGTAGTTAGCGAGAGTTCATCGACTTTATACGCAAAATGACCACGGTTCCTGAAAAATCTTTTAGTACTCATGTCAGGGAGTGGGGGATGCGGAGATTTAGGTCGGTCGGTGAAGTACAGCGATTTCTGAGCGCCCGTGTTACGGTCTAAAATCCAACCAGTCTCGGTTCACAATGCCGGAAAGTGACCTCCAGCTTGCAGCATCCTAGAAAACTCTACTGTATAGGCATTTTCAGGATCGGCACGGACGGATTTGTCCAGAAACTCCGCATCCTTGCCGACCAGTATCCGCCACTTGCTCGCGCGCACACCGTCAAGGATCACCTTCGCCGCCTCTGCCGACGACATGGGCGCGGTGTTGCGGAAATTGGCATTGGCAAGTTCAATGATCTGATCATCGGTCAGCGACTTGTGGTCGATGCCTAGATTCGTCAGCGCAAGGCGCAGCTCCTCCGGGATACCGCCTTGCATTCGCATGGAATTGCCCGCGATCTCGGTACCGATATGGCCGGGCATGACGACCGAGCATTTGATGTGCGGGGCGTTGATGAGGAGGTCTTCCATCAACGCCTCGGTGAAACCTTTGACGGCAAATTTTGCCGCCGAGTAGGCGGTATGTGGACGACCGGGACCTAACGTTGCCCAGAAGCCGTTCACGCTTGAGGTGTTGATTATGTGGCCTTCGCTAGCGTTCTTGAGCAGAGGAAGGAAGGTGCGTACCCCGTTGATCACACCATGGAAGCAAATGTTAAATGTGCGCTCCCACGTCGCACGATCACCCGCGACGAAACTGCCGCCGCCGCCAATGCCCGCATTATTGAACAGCAGGTTGATCTTATCAGTGTCCAGATCCTGACGAACTATATCGGCCCAAGCATTGATCTGCTCCTCGATCGCTACGTCAGCCTTGAAGGTACTGACCATGGTGCCTTGCGGCGCGTCGGCGAGGCAGAGGAGTTTCGTCTCCGCCATGTTCGCTTCCGACACGTCGCACATGGCGACAGAGCAACCTTCGGCGGTCAATACACGCGCCAGTTCGCGGCCCATGCCCGTGCCTCCGCCCGTGATGACAGCGATTTTTCCTGCAAACTTTTCCATATTATTTTCCTGCGTTATCGCAACTCCATGAGGGAGTATAGGTACCACCTTCCATCGCGACCAGCATTTATACCTTGTTTGATTCTGCTGAAGATAGCATGCCTCCTCAACCATTGCGGCCAGTGTGATATAGCGAGAACCCCAGTTGGTGTAGACTCTGGGGTCAAATCTGAGAAACATTTTGAGCTGGGAATCAGTGGAATCACTCGGGAAGGACAAGGGATGGGTTCACCCGCGGGACATCGTGAAGGCGTTTGCTACCCTCAGCGAGCTCAAGAAAGATCCGAATCGAACCGACCTAGTCGGGGAGTTCATCGGGCTTCTGACCGGCCCATCGGCTGATCGGTTGTTTCGCAGAGTCTGGCGCGATCCTGTAGGTCGTTCCATACTCCAGGAAGGACGTGATCTGCGGGCGACTCTTGCCGACCGTCCCTACCTTTCCTCTCTGCCGGTCGGATCTCTCGGACGAACCTACTTTGATTGGACCAGTACGCGCGACTTCACGGCCGACGGGCTGGCCCAGGAAATCAACAACCAGGTGGCGCGTGGGCGCACAGACCCTCGCTCGACCATGGGGACACGCGTCGTCGATATGCACGATCTCTGGCACGTCTTGAACGGCTGGGACTCCGATATCTACGGAGAAATACATCTGTTGGGTTACAGCTACGCGCAACTTGGTGGTTGGGCTTGGCTCATCCTCGGCCTGATTGCCAACTTTATTCTGGCAGCGCGGGGGCGCTTCGAGGGTATCGGTTATCTCCGCAACGCGATTCGTCGTGGACGCAGGGCGACATTGTTAGTTGCTGTAGACTGGGAAGCGATGCTGCCGCTGCCTCTGGAAGAAGTGCGACGTCAGTTGTCGATCCCGAATCCCGAGTCTTATCGAAAACTTTAAAACGAAGGAAAATTGGCGACGTATCCATTTTCTCTCTAGCAAATAATGCGTTTAAGTATAAGTGTAAACGGTGTGTGTCGAGCAGATTGTCTACTCTGATTTGGTTGGTGACTCCCGCATTTTCGCGAAATGTTTGCCTATTGCCAGGGAGCAATGCCGATGAGTTGCTCCTACGCCTAAGACCGTTCGTAGGCGATTTTCGACCTTAGCCCTCCAGACTCAGCTTTGACCGCTGTTGAGTAGGATAACGGTCGTAGCCGTGACCCTGATAGATACCTGGGCTACTTCCCTTGCCACCTCGGAGCGGTCTTAAAGAATCAGGCGATTCCAGGTTGCTAGTCGAGTTTTATCCCCAATGGCGGATATATCGCTGCCAGCACGTGCATCTTTGTAATGGAGGCGAAGCCGCAACGAAAAAACCGTCGCCGTGCCTGGCCTTGTTAGACTATTTTCTGGGATCAATTTCTGATGGCAAACAAATAAACTTTGAAACAACAGCGCGCTGTACAACATCTGTTGTCTTATTAGCATTCTTTGGGAAATAACTTAAAGAGACTATATTTTCTTTAACTATATACATAATGTCATATTCATCACTCTGAGTTTGAGAATTTCCTTCAATAGAATTTTTCTGGCTTACCTTGCAATTCTGAAGTTCTTCAAATGCATCTATGATATGCCACTCATGTGTAATTCTATTCCACTTTGTTTGATCGGGTTCTGAATAGGTCTCCTGCTCGAGCCATAACACCCAAGAATTATCTGAATGTGCTAACGAGCTAAATCCTATCGTAATAATAGAAATTATTAAGGTTCTTAGCATGGGACTCTCTCCATAGGCCTAGCGTCCCTCTTGAAGTGTTTGTCAGGCAATCAATCAATTCCAAATAGTTTCTTGAATTTATCGGTGAATTTGAAACTTTCCGTCGGCAACAGCTTTTTTTCACCAGTCCATTTGTCAGTAATGACCAACTCTTGCCCATAAAAGCTTGTAATATCGAACCAGAACTCTCTGGTGAAACGCATCATCTTCTCCTGACGCTTTCTCTCATGAGCTTCTCCATCAAAATCTGAGTGACCGTAGCCTTGCGGGCCTTCAAACTCAGATTTTAATTCTTCCCAGTCACTATCGCTGAAGGCTGTAATCTCGAAGATTAGCTTATCAAAATGCCTTGCTGCGTCCTGGACGAGCATTTGCTCTTGGAGATTCCATCTAATGCCAGAGAATTTCTCCCCGACCGGACGAAAAATGATCATCTCCTCGAATATACGCTTTTCAACAAAGACATATTCCACGGCAACACCATCAAAAGGTAGCGATGGGTCAACAAGTGGATCATTTTTGTCAATGATACACGCATCAGCTTGCGTGTAACCCCAACCGCCGCGAATAGGGAGGCCACCGCTCAATGACTCGAAGTGAGTGGCCATTACCTCTCTCGGCGATTCCTCGCATCTGATCGGGTAAAGAGGTTGCATACTGGTTCTCCTATTAAAAGCCTAGAGCAACGGCGTATTTATGCGTATGCTTCTATTAATTGTTGTGCGTACTTTATTTCAGGCCATGTTTCTTGCGCATCTCCTCTCGATACTCTCTTGTCGCTTCTGTGCCGCCTCTACGATACGCAGCTTTTTCTTCTCGATTGCATTGCTGACAGTACGAATTGTTAAGCTTATTGCCATACTCGTATTCTTTCATACGGTGCCACTTGTTGCAGATTGAGCAAGATTTCCCGTCTCCCTTTATCATGGACATTCCTTGCTTTTTTGCGATCAATTCATCAGTCATTTCGCTTCGCTGCACTACCCAGTCGTAGACGGGCTTCAGATCATTGAAACATTGTCGTAGGCGCTCTTCTGCGTTACCCCTGGGAGTGACTTCAGTACGAATATTAAGGTGCGGAGTAACCCATTTTCGGTGATCCTTCCGTCTGAGATATGAGTTACCATCTGCTTAGTCCTTCCAGTCGGTGCTGCCGGCGAAGTTCAGGCCTTCGGCCCAGGCCACCTGCGTGTCCCAGTTCTTCGTCCCGTTGGCGTTCCAGTCCTGCAGCCAGATCAGGTAGGTGGTGTCGTCCAGCACCGTGCCGTTGCCCTGAATGATCAGCGTGGCCTGTGCCGTGCCCGTCATCGCCAACAGGGCGGCCGCGGCCACCCAGGTTTTCAACGTTTTCATGTGTGGTTCCTATGTGTGTGGGTTAGTGTAGCAAAACATCCAGCAGTTTTTAGCAAATTTCGCGCCAGAACCAGTAAGTGCCCGCCAGCACGGCGTTTTGGCAAAAGCGCCGGTGGCGAGAAGTGTGAAGTGTGAAAATTTCTGACACCACCGTGATGGTCGTTGTGCGTCGTTAGCGGCAATCCAGCATTACAGATACACTTCGACCGCATGTAGGCGATTTGAGACCTCCAGGCTCCCCATATTTTCCATCAGCAGAGGTCCCCTTTCCGCAATAACTGACCTATTCGGGGGATCAGTCATCACGCAGCCCGCTAAAGCAACCAAAGCGGTCAGAGTCTGATAAGCCACGCGTTTCTCCAGGCCACAAGGCCCTGGTCACGGGTTTCACGTGGCTCTGACCCGTTATTTGTTGGTCTGCAGCTACCGTCTACGTCGAAGTTAGGCAACATTTGTATGCTACGCTCAAAGCCGTCACGTGCGTATCCGGGAGAAATTTATGAAAATGATCGTTGGCATACTTATCACTGCTGCTGCTCTTTGGCTCACCACTGTCGTGGTGCCGGGCATCCGGATCGAGTCTTCACTCACCAGTTTTCTAATTGTAGCTGTGGTCTTTGGACTGGTGAACGCATTCGTTCGACCCGTCGTCAGGTTGCTGTCATTGCCTGTCACCATCATCACACTTGGGCTGTTCACCTTCGTGATCAACGCCCTCATGCTGCTGCTGACGGCCTGGTTCGTTGGCAATGCCATGTCAATCGAAGGCGAGGGGATTACGAAGCTGGGGTGGGCCCTCATCGGCAGTGTAGTTATCAGTATCGCAACCATGGTGCTCGGCTGGATCATGCCCGATAAGGACTAGCCGGGGCTGGAAAACCATCGAGATTGGCTTCAATTTTATTCGACCAGGTAGGTGGCTGTAACAAAAGTGGTCTGACCAACTATTTTCTGGTCTTTCGGGAGTACTGAAGAATTACATCCGAGGCAGCCCTGGCCACTCCACCCATCTGCGAGCTGCTTGGCGCCACCGGCGCAGCGGGACTGCTGAACTCAAACTGCTGCAACAGCAGGGACAGCAGCACCTTGCACATATTGTGGGAAAATTTCTGCGCCGGACAGGCGTGCAGCCCATGGCCAAATGTACTTATCATTTCCTTGCCCTGGGCGATGAGTGTCGGATCAATTCTCCTGCCCTGGTAATGATCCGGGTCAAACCTGTCCAACTCAGGTGTTTGCGTATTGATAACCGACAGCATGGTGGTGATATACACCCCGGGTTGTATCGTATAAACAGTATTGCCGCAGTCGAACTGAATTTCCTTCATCACCTTGCGCAATGTGATGGAGCGTTGTGCAAGCCGTATGCTTTCCATGAGCAGTTGCTCGCAGAAACGCATGCTGTCCAATGCTTCCTGCGACTCGTGGAAGTTCTCACCATACTTGTCCCTCGTTGCTGCAATCTCCGCTTCCAGCCGTCGCTGTGTGTCCGGGTGTTGCTTGAGATTGATCAACGACCAGCACAGCGCTGCATACAAGTTGGACAGAAATCCCTGGTTGGCATTGATGATGTTGTGAGTCAATTTCCTAAGGGTGACTTGCGCATCCTCTGACTTGAAGCGGTGATACAGAAACGTGAAATTATCATCAGGCCACGATTGCAAGGCCTCACGCTGCGTCATGATGGTGCCCACCAGCGTCATAATGTGCGCGACGGCCTGCTTTTCCTTGGCCTTGCCTGAGGCCAGGGTTTCAAGTGTCTGTTGCGGGCTGACAAACGCGTTTTCCTGCGATAGCACATCGAACTGGGTTTTGAACTGCTGCCAAATTCCGTCCTGTGTGGCTTCATCGCCTATCCAGACCTTAAACCCAACACGCTGCTCCAATGTGCGTATTGCATCGAATACATTGATCTCGCCGTTATCTCCCCAGTTCGCAGTGACCTGCGCAATCACCTCCCAGAAGTCTTTGACATAGGCAGTAACTTTGTCGGGCAGCAACAGTTCGTAGAACAAATCGATATCCGCGTCCATAAAAATATCCAGCGGCGTCTTGAAACCCAGCATGTCGAAAGTGGCCATACCGAAGCTCGCTTCATCCTCGGCCGCCGCGTAAAGACTTTTCAGGCCCGCCGGAGAAAACACACAAAACAGTTTGTAACCAAACACATCGACCAGAAAGGTGTCGCCATATTCTGTTCGCAGCTGCGTCAGGAAATTGGTAGGGCTTTGGGAGAAGCGCAGTCCCGCGCCAATATGCGCCAGCTCGTCGCGCACCAGCGGTGGCTTGGGGCTTACCAGGTACTGTTGGTTATGGTTGATGCTCATCGCATGACATCGGCATCAAAGAGGGCACTGTTCATATTGCAGTAGTCGCGAGTAATTTCCACTCTGCTCGCTGTCTGCGTTGCTTTAGTATTGGCGCGCACCTGGTGAGCCAGATAGATCAACGTGGCAATGGTGGCTGCGGCAGCGATCAGTTCGCCGACACTACCCAAATCCTGAATGTTCATGGTTGCCTCGCTGGTCGCCAGAAGTGGCAACTCGAGTATTCATTAGAGTCTATCACCACATCGCATCAGTATTTCAAGCGCCAGGCCTCAAAACCACCGTCCATGCTATAAACCTCCTTACAACCCTGGCTGGAAAAATAATCCGCTGCCCCCTGGCTGGAATTGCCGTGGTAACAATAGACAATCAGTGGCCTATCCTTGTCGGTCGATGCCAAAAACGCTTCAACATTATCCTGCTGGATATTGATGGCGTTTTCGATACTGCTGGCGTCAAATGCACTGGCGTCCCTTACGTCTGCAAGGGTGACGCATCCCTTATCGATCAGCTCCTTGGCATCGTCTATTGAAATACGCTTGTAGGACATGTTCACCTCCGTAGTCCACGAGTCGGCAAGTAGGGATAGCAGTTTAACCCAGTGATAGTCGATTGGAAGGACCCTGATTTCGATCCGTCGGATCGGGCCTATGTGTCAGCCGTATGGTACCCTCCAGAGAAATGCTCGTCGCACGGATGCACTATAGCTGGCGAGCATAGCGAAGCAACTCAATGGCGTCCGGCATTCAACCCATGGAAAGTGAGTCGATATGTGGAAATTCATAGTACGTGCTGGTCTGCTCGTGTGTTTGCCGCCAGGTATCGCTGCCTGCTCTGATGGCGGCGATAACCCCAATACCGATACTAAAACCTTCAGCTACGAAGAGATGGGTCCCTATCCGGTTGGCAACCGGACGATCACCATCATGAACGCGAGTGAAGGCCGGGTACTGGATGTTGAAATCTGGTATCCCGCAGCAAGCGCGCAGAACTCGCAATCGATAGCCGATTTTGCTATCGACGAGGCCAAGCGCGACGAATTGATTGCACTTTTGGCAAATGCTCCAGAGCAATGTACGCGGCGCCAAACTTCCTCCAGCAGCGCACCCCCGCCGGTCTCCAGCCCGGCCAAGTTGCCGTTGGTTGTTTTCTCGCACTGCTATGAGTGCACGCGCTATTCATCTTTTTCCCTGGCCGAGCGAATGGCCAGCCATGGCATCGCAGTAGCGGCACCCGACCATGCGCGAAATACACTCTTTGATTCGGGCGCCATGCTGAATGTGGCATTCCTCGCCACGCGGGCCAGTGATGTCTCGGCAGTGCTGGATGAATTGCTAACAGATAATTCACCGGCGTTGCCAGAATCGTTGCAGGGGCGGTTTGACGCAGCGCGGGTTGCCGTTGCAGGACACAGTTATGGCGCCGTTACCGCAGGCAAGATCCTGCAGGATGACCCCCGTTTCAAGGCGGGATTGATCATTGCCGCGCCAGTGGAGAGCCCTGTATTTCCCGGTGTTGCCGTCGCCAATATCGAGGAACCGCTGATGTTTATGGTGGCCGCGGAGGACAATAGTATCGGCACCCTGGGGAATATTATTATGCGCGCGAACTTTGAAGCGGCGGTGGGTCCGGCGTGGAAGATCGAAATTGCTGATGCCGGACATTGGTCGTTTTCCGATATCGCAGGCATCGTGCCCCAATTCAATGCCGGTTGCGGTGACGGTATGCGCCAGACAACACCGGGTGAGCCATTTAGATATATTGACAACGCCCTTGCGCGTGACATCACCGCCACTTACGGCATGCGTTTTTTCGCGTCCCAACTGCTGGATGATCAGGCAGCTCTGGAGGCTTTAGGAACCTCGATACTCCCGGACATCGTTGATGTGCGAGTGAAATGAATTTTCCAGAGACAATAGGCGCCTGAAAACCTTTGTTAACATTCGTTCGCGCCACAGCGTTGTACTTCCACCGTGGCGTGGACGATGTCCAGTTGCGGCGGGATCAGGGATTTATAATAGTCAGGTGTTTTAGCGTCGTAACTAACAATGGCGATCTCTGCTGCAAAGATCCCATGCCCGATACTCCACACATGCAGATCCGTTACCTGGTCTGTCGAGTTGCCTTCTATCGCTTCCCGTAGTGCTGCCAATTTCGCGTCATCTGCCTGGTGATCCAGCAGCACCCGCCCGGTATCGCGAATCAGGCCGTACGACCAGCGCGCGACCAATACCGCGCCCACAATACCCATGGCCGGGTCCAACCAACTCGCGCCCATATATTTGCCGGCCAGCAGCGCCACTATCGCCAGCAGCGATGTGAGGGCATCCGCCAGCACATGCAGGTAGGCAGCACGGAGGTTGTGATCATGCCCGTGGTGCGAGTGCTCATGATCATCATCGTGATCGTGGTCGTGGTCGTGGTCGTGGTCGTGTGCATGATCGTGCTCATGCGGCGTCGACATCAACACCCAGGCACTGACGCCATTCACCACCAGGCCAACGACGGCCACTATTAGCGCCTGGTCAAAGGCAATGGCCAACGGGTTGATCAAGCGGTCGGTGCTCTCTATGGCCATGACCAGGGCAAAACCCATCAGCATCACCGCACTGGAAAACCCGGCGAGGCTGTTAATTTTGCCGACACCGAAGGCAAAGCGACGATCCGCCGCCAGCCGCCGCGACACCACATAGGCGAATACGGCAATACTCAGCGCAGTAGCATGCGAGGCCATGTGCAAGCCGTCCGCCAGCAACGCCATGGAGCCGTAGATCAGTCCGGCTGCTATTTCAACGACCATCATCACCGCAGTCAAAACAACAATCGCAATGGTGCGCTTCTCACCTGCGCGCTGCTCATCCTGGCTGAAGACGTGGTCATGCGTCCAGTTGCCAAGCTGTCGATCGTTCATCACCGTATGTGCTTCATATATCTGATCAATGGCTAGGACAGGGTGGGTCGAGTGACTGCAACAGTGCCTCGGATTTCGGCATCGACAAACTCACGAAATGCAGGCGACACCGACATGCGGCCGAACCTGTCCCACCAGGTACGGCAGCCCTGCCCACGCAACCAGTAGCGCATTACCGCTCGATGTTCGTAAAAGTCATCGTCACTAATGGTTCCCATTTTGAATTGGAAGTGGGCAGCCGAGAAAAACCAAAAGGCTTTGAGACTCATATTCGAGAAACGCAGATACTCCTCTTTGGTGAGTGCGTCGAGATCGACGATGCCCCGCATATAAATATCGTTGAGTGCGGGATTATCAATGAGCTTATCAATGAACTTGTTGAGGAGCTCCGTAGACTCCAGTTTGGCCGCGACCGAGGCTGCCCGCGTACTCCCGCGTACCTGGCCGGCAAGATAGAGCAGTGAGGCGATGACTCCCAGAGCTCCCACCGATTCTGCAATGGCTCCTAGTGCGTCCCAATTCATAGCGATCATCCAATTCGCGGGCGAGCGCCAAGAATAGCCTACGGTTCCACGAATGTCCCCTGCCTGTCAGGTGATCGTTTGTCGATGGGTGGCCGTGCACGGCGAAGCGCCGAGCAGTGAGCGCGAGTTGCCCTCAAAACTCGCAGATACCGGTGCAGTTGGGAAGTCATGCTCTATGACAACATTTCGTCCCGGTTTCTATGTCAGACTGGCAAGCTGTTAACCCAGAGAAAAACCGCGAACAATGATTGATGTAAGAATGTGGGCGCGCGCCTTGGACCAGATGCCCAAGCTGTCCCTCAGCGAGTGGCAAACACTGGATCCGGTGGCCAAGTGGCTGATCGCCTGCAGGGCCTCAGTATTGTTCATGACCTTCACCGCAGCAGCGCTGGGCGGGCTAATGGCCTGGCGGGCCGGTGTATTCCAGTGGGATCTACGGCTGGCCACCCTACTGGGCTTGCTGTTCGCACACGCGACCAACAACCTGCTCAATGACTATACCGACTCCCGACGCGGCATCGACAAAGACAACTACTATCGCAACCAGTACGGCGTGCACGTGCTGGAAGACGGCCTGATGAGCGAGCGCCAATTCTGGCGTTATCTGGGGGTGACGGCTGGCATCGCCCTGGCCCTCGGGGGCTGGCTTATTTTCCAGCGCAGCGGCCTGACGCTGGACCTGATGTTGGCAGGCGCCTTTTTTGTCCTGTTTTACACGTGGCCCCTGAAATACTTCGGTCTGGGTGAACCCGCTGTCCTGTTGGTGTGGGGCCCGCTGATGGTGGGCGGCACCTACTATGTCTTGGCCGGGGCGTGGAGTTGGGATGTCACCTGGCTCAGCCTCGTGTTCGCCCTGGGACCCACCACGGTGTTATTCGGCAAGCACACCGACAAGCTGGAGGCAGACAGGCATAAAGGGGTCAATACCTTGCCGGTCATCATCGGTGAGAGAAGGGCACGCAATGCGATTGTGGGCATGATCGGCGCGCAGTACCTCCTGTGCGTTGCACTGTTGCTGGCGGGCAGCTTCAGCTGGCCCCTGCTGTTGGTGCTCATCAACCTGCCCGTGCTGCTGAAGGTGTTGCGTGTTTTCCAGCAGGCCAAACCGGACTCACCCCCGGCGGAGTATCCTCCTGAGGTGTGGCCCCTGTGGTTCTCTGCCCACGCCTTCAGCCATACACGTAGATTTACCAGCCTGTTCCTTGTCGCAGTGGTGCTGGACACCCTGCTCGCTTGAAGACGCAACGCTACTTGGCATTGCTCAGCCAAACGTATATCGTCCCCAGCATGAAATACATTGGCACCGACAACTTCAACCACGAGCAAGTGCCACACGTAGGCATTCTGCTCACCAACCTCGGCACGCCCCAAGCGCCGAAAAAAGGAGCACTTCGGGTCTATTTGAAGGAGTTCCTGTCGGACCCCCGCGTGGTGGAAGTGCCACGTCTGCTTTGGTGGTTTATCTTGCACGGGGTCATTCTTAATATTCGCCCCGCCCGTTCCGCCGCATCCTATCGCAGTGTGTGGACGGAGCGCGGCTCGCCGCTGCTCTTTCATACCCAGGACCAGGCAGACGCCTTGCGCGAAACGATGACGCAGCAGTTCGGTGACCGGGTGATCGTGGAGTTCGCCATGCGGTATGGCACGCCATCGATTCCTGATGTGCTGCAAACGATGTTGCAGCGCGGTGTGCGAAAACTGCTAGTGTTGCCGCTGTATCCGCAGTACAGCGGGGCCACCACCGGCTCGACCTTCGATGCGCTGGCCGCCAATTTCACGCAGCGGCGCTGGCTACCGGAACTGCGTTTTGTCAGTCACTATCACGATCACCCGGCCTATATCAGCGCCGTGGCCGCTAGTGTGCGCGCTTACCGCGAAAAGCATGGCAGCGCCGAGAAACTGTTATTTTCCTACCACGGCGTGCCGCAAAGTTATCTGGATGAAGGCGATCCCTACCACTGCGAATGCCTGAAGACCTCGCGCCTGGTGGCAACGGAGCTGGGACTAACGGAGACGGACTACCTGACCACCTTCCAATCCCGTTTTGGCCGGCAGGAGTGGCTAAAACCTTACACCGATATGACCCTGAAGGGTCTGCCAGCGCAGGGTATCAAAGCCGTACAGGTCATCTGTCCCGGCTTCGCCGCGGACTGCCTGGAGACACTGGAGGAACTGGCGGTGGAAAATCGCGACTATTTCCTGGCAGCGGGCGGTGAGCGTTATGAGTACATCCCCTGCCTGAACAGCTCGCCGCAACACGTCGCTGCGTTAGCCACCATCGCGACCGAACACCTGAGCGGGTGGCTAGAACGGCAATAGTGGGGGCACATAGGTCATACGTTCAACCCTGGCGAACCGCCTCTGACCCGTGCGTATCAGCGTGAAAACCTGCAGGTTCCACACTGCCTATGCCGTAGGCCACGACGATGCCCAGCAGAAAAGCCAAAGTGAGCTTGGCTCGGTCGTGACTGTGAAAGTGCACTTCGGGTAGCAGGTCGCTCAGGGCAATACAAATAAACGCCCCCGCCGAGAAGGCCAGCGCAGCAGCCACCAGGTGATTGCGACTGTCCGCCACCATATCAACACCGAAGAAAAATAGCAGCGCGCCCAGCGGGCACATCAGGGCAAACACCAGATTGGCAGTCGCGCGCGCTTGCCGACTCCAGCCACCGGCCTCCATCACGGTAACAATGGACATGGCATCCAAGGGCTTGTGCAGGGCGATGGCGAGAAACACACCGATCCCGATCAAGCCGCCCGCCGGGCTGCCCGCATGCATCACCGCGCCGAGTGCCACGCCATCGATCAGCGTGTGCACCGCCAGACCCAGTGCCAGCCCGACCCAACTGAGTCCGTGCACGGGGCTGTCGTGTTCATCGTGATGGTGGTCGTGATGGTGGTCGTGATGATGTTCTTTGTGCTGTTGGTGATCGTGCTGAACGCCCTCTTCCCTGCTGAAATCGTGCTGATGGAAATGGAACACACGCAGCAGCAGCAACATGGCAATCAGACCGATCATCAACCACCAGACCGCAGTATCCACGCCGTGCGCGCCGCCCGCCAGCGCCACACTGTGCGGCAGCAGATGATAGAACGCCACGCCCAGCATCAGCCCCGAGACGAGACTCATCACCACCTGGGTGCGGGTGTGCGTCATCTTGACCCAGCTCGGCAACAGGCCGCCCAGCAGCGAAAATCCGGCGATGGCCAGACAATAGAAAATAAGTAATAGCGTTGGCGACACTGTCATGCGCTCTGTGACGGGGCAGGTGAAGAAGTCGGGCATTATTCCACATTCAACCCGGCTTGTAAGCGCAACGGCCAATTCTGCAGATGACGTTTATGGTCAGTCACGGTGGTCGCAAAAGACATTGACAGCCAAACTAATGACCATTAGTTTATCGGCATCCCACGAGGAGGACGCCATGTCTATCTACGAACCGATTGAATCCACTGACTCCCGCCGGCACTTACAGCTGCGCAGCCCGGTCACGCTGGAGCTCACCGGCGAACTGGTTTGCGCCAATGCCGAAGATGTGGCCAGCGCCATCGCCAAGGCCAGGGCGGCACAACCCGCTTGGGCCGCCACCCCCATGAAGGCGCGCGCGGCTATCGTTGAACGCGCCTTGCAAATCGTACTGGCGCGGCAGGACGAGATTATTGATACGGTAGTCGCGGAGACCGGCAAGGCCCGCACTGATGCCATGAGTATGGAAGTGTTTTCCGTAGCCGACCAGCTCTGCTACTACGCCAAGAACGCAGAGAAGTTCCTCAAGCCGCGCAAGCGCAAGGTACACGGCATTCTGGGGTTGATGAAACAACTGCGTATCGTGTACAAGCCGCTGGGTGTCATCGGCCTTATCACACCCTGGAATGGCCCCTTCGTGCTGGTGATGAATCAGGCGACCCAGGCCCTTCTCGCCGGCAACACGATCGTGGCCAAAGGCTCGGAGGTCACTCCCTTCTCCGCCAAACTGGCAGAAGATATTTACCGCCAAGCGGGGCTGCCTGAGGGTGTGCTGCAAGTGCTGCTGGGTGACGGTGAAACAGGCGCTGCCATCGTGCGCGGCGGCGTGGACAAGATATCCTTTACCGGCTCCGTGGCCACCGGTCGCAAAGTCGCCGAGGCCTGCGCTAGCCAACTGCTGCCCTGCACGCTGGAACTGGGCGGCAACGATGCTATGATTGTGTGCGCCGATGCCGATCTGGACCGGGCCGCTGACGGTGCATGGATTGGCTCGTGTATGAACACCGGGCACTACTGCTGTGGCACGGAACGCATCTATGTGGTGAAGGACGTCTACGACGAGTTCCTGCGCCTGGTACTGGAAAAAGGTAAGGGCCTGCGCCAGGGGCCGCAGCACGGCTGGAATGAAGATATCGGCGCCGTGTTCTGGGATCGGCAGATGGCCATTATCGAGGCCCATGTGGAGGATGCCCGCGCCAAGGGTGCGAACATCCTGATGGGAGGGCGCCGTAATCCTGACCTACCGGGCCTGTATTACGAGCCCACTGTGATTACCGAAGTGGATAACCGTATGGATATCATGCTGCTGGAGACCTTTGGTCCAGTCCTGTGCATCCAGAAGGTCAGTAATGAAACTGAAGCACTGGCACTGGCCAACGACTCCGAGTTCGGACTCAACGGCAATGTGTGGACCAAAGACAAGGAAAAAGGCTACCGCCTGGCAGCAGCCATCGACACCGGCGCCTGCAGTGTCAATGATATGGCACTCAGCTACGGTATTCCCGCAGCACCGTTTGGCGGCAAGAAAAACTCAGGGCTGGGTCAGGTCAACGGCAAGAA